>RDOE01000115.1 GCA_011364975.1 Promethearchaeota archaeon
AATTTTATTCTATCTCTGCCATTAAAAAGAACGTAAAAGAACTTGGGAAAAAAATCAATGCTCCGAAGCGCTATTTAACTCTTCATACTACTACTGATGGTTTTGGTACACCGCATATTGAAATTGTCGAGAATGGATATAATTATGTAGTGAGTGAGAGAGGTGTAGAATATGAACGAAAGCAGACAAAGGATATTAAGGAACTGTTATACTGGATATTCAAAGATATTGTCTTTAGTATGGCAAGTGAGTACGAATTAGAACATCGAAAACCTAATGAGGACTCTAGAAGGCAATTATTTGCCAAAATAATAGAATTAATGGAACAAATCGATTCGAAATTTGCTAAGTGGCAAAAGGAGGAGCTTGATAAATTTCTTGAGGAAAATCCTTACGATGATGATAATTTATAAATATTTTCTAAGAAACTTAATATCAAGAATAGACTTTGATTATCCCTAACTAAAGATATCGTAGTATCTATTGGGAATCTAAAGAAAATTCTATTGTACATTTATCTGAGTCGCAATATCGCTCACCTATAGCTCTATCTCGGGAGTCTTCCAGAATTAATGGCTTTATTTTCGCGTTCATCTCTAGATATTTTTCTTTAGAAATTTCTTCATAAGGGGCTTGTTCATAACCATGTTCTTCAATTGGTAAGAAGCTAACACTCTTTAATTGATCTTCATAGCATTCAAGAACATGCTTGATTTGGTTTGCCTCTTCTGGCTTGAAGGTTATTGTGATTGATACTTGATTATCGCTCCAATACTTTTGGTAGGCTGCTGCGTTCTCTGCTTGTTCCCATATACTAACATCGTTTTTGGATCGATCGAAATGTTTTTCATGCACAGGAAATTCTACAACTACCGTATTTGGTGAGTATGAATCATCTTCAATATAATATCCTGCTAATCTAATAGACCCAATGAGGTCAGAATTCTTAGAAAGTCGTATTCTTCTTATATAATACTCAGAATGAGGATAATGGATTCCAGGGGGCACTCCAGGAAGTAAGCTTACAGTACCGCTTGGCTTTACCGTGGTTAGCTTAATTGATTTTGGAATACACAGCCAATCAGAATATTGCTCATCCAAATCCCGTAAATAATGGTATGCTTTATCACACCATTCTAACATATTCTTTCTGCCATGTTTTACAAACGCTTCAATAATTCCTGTTTGTGAAATTCCCATTCGTCGATTTTTGAGCATCACCGCATTTGTTTCTTCCCAATGTGTATTCACCAAGGTAACACTTTTTGCATAAAGATAACCATATTTAAGGGTATCTTGAAACTCTTCATAAGAATCGTGTCGAGATGGAAAGGTTTCTACTAAACATTGATAAGTAAGTACATTACCAAAAACGCCCATATGGTTTACTGGTTCTGTAAAACAATAAACATTATGAAGACCACTTAATTTCTCAACTTTTATAACTTTTTGTTTTCTTGCAGCATCAATTCTTTTACCTTCAGGATGCCTATTATTCACCTTATATCTATTTCCAATACGCTCCGCTTTTTTAATTCTTGTTGGGATGTTGGAACATTCATATGAAGGGATATAAAGACAATATATAGCATAATTTCTTGCACCAAAATTGGTTTCTTCACCAGCTTCACCAGCACTATAAATACTAGAATGATTAATTCCAATTCTTCTTAATAACAGCTGTATATCACGAATTTTTTGCTCTGTTCCAAAAATCCGATAATTGTCTGTATTGAGTTGTTCACATACATTTCCATCTGTTTCAATCAAACCAGCTATAAATTCTTGAATTGATTCATAATCCCATTTAAAGATAATTTCAGGTAAACCTTTTGATTTATCATTTAGTTCTTTTGCAATATCGAGGTCAATATTACCATATAGGTTTAAACGATTAACTGGTTCATTATATCCCTCCTTTACTTGAGGTTTATACCACGTTCCTTTTATATCCAATTCCATTAATTTTTTCTTCTCACCGCAAACAATTACCATTGGGTAATTTTTATCTATATACCCATCTCCAGCGAATAAGCCATATTCAAATGCATTTGGCTCAAAGACTCCATTATATTTCTGGTTAATATTAAATGAGATAACATAATCTCCAGGAATTAAATCTTTAGTCTTAACTTTTCTATAAATTCTGGCTGTTTTTGGTTTAATATCCCATTCATGGTCATTTGTACAATCTAAATAAGAACCATCAGATAAATGTACACGGTATAATTCCTTATTTTCACCTGCTAAAAATGGAGTAACTTTCGACCATGAATCACCATTCCATATTTCTATTTCTTCTCCTAAAACATCCCCAATCATTGGAATACCCTCTTTCGATTGAATTCTTGTCTCATGAGATACACAGCATAACTCAAA
Organism: Promethearchaeota archaeon; assembly: GCA_011364975.1. Classification (GTDB taxonomy): domain Archaea; phylum Asgardarchaeota; class Lokiarchaeia; order Sigyniarchaeales; family SOKP01; genus SOKP01. Next base: position 2,380 of record RDOE01000115.1, read on the forward strand.
GCTTTCAAGAGTTTGCTCGCCACAGGGATTTACTCCCGCTGCTTTCTTATCTTTATAATCAGGACGATCTCCCATCCTAGAATAAGCCTTTGCATTCTCTAACCAAAATACGCCGGGTTCTCCATTAACAGCAATTTGATCTGCTATAAAGGAATAATCCAATCCACGTCGAGCAAACACACTGTTATTACTTGCCCATCGATGGGAATAGAGCTTTTCCTTATCTTGTTTGCAAGTTACAAATTCAAAATCTGTGGGATCCCCAAGAGCAATTTCAGCGCTACGGCGTACATTCCCTGCAACAACGCATCTTCCAATCAAGTTCATTATATCGACTATATCAACGGATGTTATAGGTTTACCCACACGAAGGTAAAGTACTTTTTGAATATCTTCTAACATCTGCTTTAGAGGTTCAGGTCCACTGGCAATCCCTCCAAAGCCTCTAATGGGTTGCCCTGCAGGTCGTATTTCGCTAAAGTCGTAGTTGGGAATTTGTTTTCCTAAAAAGTATGCTTCTAAAGTGAGTTTTAAACTGTCAACCCATCCTTCACGGCTATCAGGAATTTTAAATTCAAAATGGCCCTCTTGAGGTTTTTTGATAGTGATTTTGTTAGCTCCATTAGTATCAAAACCAACACCCACTCCCAACATTAACGCATCCATTACAAATTCGAAAGCTTTTGAATATTTTAAATCGATATCTTCCGTAGAGGCAAATCCACAATTATTTAGAGACATTGATCCATGGCGAGCGATAAATTCTGTTCCCATCATCCATAAGCCTCGCCCTGGTGGAATCATTTTAAAATTCCAGATTTTTTCAAACATGATTTGAGCCGACTTTTGTGCTTTTATATCGCTCCAAGGTAAACTTAGTTTAATACAATGTTCTTTCTGTATTGAATAACATCCTTCTACCACTCTACGTACGGTCTCCCAGAATTCTTCTTTACGATTTTCACTCTCGATCATTCGAGCATAGGTTCTTTTATAAGTAATATACCCCAATGGTCCCCATTCAGGTTGTTTATCCTTGAATTTGCTGATAAATTCTTCATCAAGTTTGAAACTAATGTTTTCGAGATTAATTGCTCGCGCAAAAAGATTACGATACTTGTTTAGGCCCCGTTGGGTTAGTTCAACGCAAACCAATTCCCGAATATAGTTAGTGGTAATTTCCTTAACTCCAAGCCCTATAATTTTACGAATAACATCTTCTGCCACCTTCACCGCCATATGCATGTCCAAACCCGTTTCTTTATTTAATATTTTTGCGATATTAGTTTCATCAAATGGCTTTTTCTCGCCTTTCGAGTTGATAACATGCTTTGGATATAAATCTATTAACGAAAAAGAATTATCAGTCAAATAATTCACCCTTTTTTACACAAAAGTTCGAATAGTTAATTTTATCGGTTTTATTAATGATTTGTTAATTTTACTGCCTTAACCTAATTTTTAATTTAAGTTTTAATGTAATATAAAATTATTGTTTGAAATATATTAAGCTATTGATTGTTCTTTTAAGTGTTTGATAGGAGATATTTCATTAAACTTTTGCATCTGTAAAAAAATTTCACATTACATTTTAGTAATTCTTCATTAAAAATGAATTTTATGATTATGTCGAAATTTTGTCGTTCTATTAAGATATAATTATGATTGTTCTTTTTAAAGAAAAAACAGACTTCTTGATTTTTAATTTAAATATTTTTATTGAGAGATTATCCCAATTGCCGAATTACGATATTTTATTTATTTTATAACTATAAAATTTAAATCAATTGAAACTAGTTGATGATTAAACATAAAAAGTTTCATATAATTAAATCTAAAACGGTAAGATAAGATGATAATTGAGATATTACTTTCAATATTGGCATTATTTATTTTTATGACGTTTGCGTTTCTGATAGGAACCATTAAAAAAGATAATTCTGTGATTGACATTTTTTATGGATTAGGCTATGTTGTGCTAATCTGGGCAGGTTTGCTTTTATCAAATGAATATTCTCCAAGGAAAATTATAATTACTTTGCTTGTAACATTATGGGGCTTTCGACTTGCAATTTATGTTATGATAAGAAACTGGGGTAAACCGGAAGATTATCGATACCAGGCAATAAGAGAACGGATGGGGGACAAAGTGATTTTAAAGAGCTTTCTAAGAATTTATATGTTTCAAGGATTGATTATTTTATTGGTCGGATTTCCAGAATTGTTTGCAAATGTGAGTTCACATCCCGTATTGAACTGGTTAGATTTTCTTGGTTTGGGATTATGGATTGTTGGTTTTTATTTTGAAGCTATGGGGGATTATCAACTAAGAAGGTTCCTGAAAAATCCTGAAAATAAAGGTAAGATTATGGATCAAGGGCTTTGGAAATATACGCAACACCCAAATTATTTTGGAGAGGTATTAATGTGGTGGTCACTTTTTTTAATTGTTGTTAATGTCGAATATGGTATTTTTATGATATTTGGACCAATCATTATTAATTATATGATTATTAAGGTTTCAGGTGTAAGATTGTTAAATAAGCGATTCGAAAAAGACGATAAATATGCAGACTATAGGAGAAGGACAAGTGCGTTTATTCCTTGGTTTCCCAAAAAAAAGAAGGATGATCTTTAAAAAATCATCTAATTTTTTCTTTTTCAAAGTTTCGCAAATGGTTTTTATGATTAATAATATTGAATTTTTTAAAGTAGGTATTATTTTTTTTATCAAAGAAGGAAGGAGAGACTATTATTGAATAATGATACTGCGATTCAAAAGCAACCCAATTCTGAAAATGGAATTATCAAAGAAGAAATCAATCTGCAATACCATTGGTATATGCCTGCATTTTTTAGTGTTTATTTTATTTCATTATTAGTTCCGGCCATTATGTTTATGAGTTACATCATGCTATTTTATTTGCCTTCATTTCTTAATACATCTAATTTTATTATACTCTTTATAACCCTTGATCCCTTACTTGCCTCTATTTTTATGCCTTTTGTAATTATTATTTGTTATTTAGTTCATCTTTTTATTGTTGGATTGATCACTCGATACTATTGGAGCATCACTGAGAAAAAGTCTCCCTCTAAGGACGGGATAATTCCTAAAAATATCCCTAGTAAAACTCAAAATTATTATCATATTCGCAGTTTTTTAATTAAGTATCCTAAAAATGCTACTTTGAGAGGCCCCTTTCCTTGGTTAATACGATGGATGTATAACTTTATTAAATCTAATAAAATAGGAAAAGGGTCGGTTGTAGAGGAACAATTTGGAGGAGATCGATATCTTGAGATGGGGAATAATTGTTATATTGGTCCTAATGGTGCTATTAGTTCCCATGCGGTCGAAGGCATTTTTGGTAATATATCCTATGCGAAAATTAAGATAGGGAACAATGTAACCGCCGCAGCTTTTAACCCGATAGCCCCCGGTGTTGAGATTGGAGACAATTCCGCCCTATTACCCTTGACTGGTGCAACTAAATATAATATTCTTAAAGGTAACGATTATTATTTCGGAGCACCTTTACGCCGTATATTTAAAAAGCGCTTAATGGAATATTTACAAATAAGTGAAGATGACTTAATGAGAGCAGAAAAAGTGAATGAGGAATATACTAAAGAGAAGGTGTAAAAATGAAAATGACTTCTGAGAATGATCATACTAATAATTCACCAGAGAAGGTCGATTATACCGTTGATTTTATTACGAGCAGCGCAATTAATAAAATTAGTGCTAAGTTTTTAGTGTTTTATATTCCAATTCTATGGTTCAGCGGGTTTATGGCAGTTGCAGTGTTTTTTGACCTCTCAAGGTTACTCAATAATTGGATCATCACTGCTCTTTTACTTCCAATTTGGTTATTCATCCTTTACTTTATATTTATATTTGGTATTGCAATCTTTACAAAAGCATTTTTACTTATGGTTAATATGATTCATAAACCTAAAGAAGGTGTATTTCGAGCTGAAGAGGGAATTGCTGACTATGAATTCTGGAGACTTCGTGTAGAACTAAAAAAGTTAGTTATTTGGCTTATGAATCAAAGTCCCTTACCTTGGATCGTGATGTGGGGATTTAGATGGTTTGGAGTGCGGATAGATTTCTCAAGTCATTTACAAGATGCTTGGGTTGACACTGAATTTATAGAGTTCGGTAGAAAGGTTACAGTTGGTCAGGGAGCAGTGGTTATGAGTTCTATGGTTGTAGGGAATTATCTTATTATTAGGAAAATTATTTTCGATGATTATACCGTGGTCGGAGGTGTATCTAATATCGCTCCAGGAACAATAGTAGGAAAAGATAGCGTAACCGGAGCATTTTCAAATACTAATTTAGATCAAGTACTCGAAGAAGGTTGGATTTATCTCGGTTTACCTGCAAAGAAATTTAAGCCTAATAAATATGCTGAGGAGAGACGTGATATTATTTACAAGAAAGATGTTGAATCAGAAGTAAAATATCAAGTGTCTCGAGATGTTAATATCGATGAAGAAAAGAAAGAAATTTTAGATAATAATAATAGTTTAGGAGAGGATTGAGATTGTCGATTCCATCAGGTCTAAAGGTCGGTCCCTTTACTACGTTAATTCTTCTCAAAAAGAGATATATTAGTTTTTATATTTTTCTTGTGTGGATTAGTTTATTTGTAATGCAATTTGAATTCTGGTGGTACTGGAATCTCTTGTATGAATCAAGATTTATACAATTTGTAATATTTTTACCTCTGTTAATTTTTATTATGTACTTAACAATGGTTTTTGTCTCTCTCTTATTTGCTAAAATTTTACTAACTATTACTAATTTAATCCACAAACCTCGGGAGGGTGTTTTTTTAAGACATCCAAAGGATAAAGATTATAAATATTGGGTTATAAGAAATGTGATTAAAAAGTGGCCAATATGGCTTGCACATAAGTTTCCATTCCCGTTTTTAGATAATATTTGTTTTAAAATATTTGGAGTGAAAACTAAGTTTAGTAATTCTTTATTTGAAGGTTGGGTTGATACTGAATTCATATATTTTGGCAAAAATATCGTTGTAGGTCAAGGAAGTGTGTTACAATCTGCAGTGATTATTGGTAATTTGTTTATCATTCGAAAGACAGTCATAGGAGACAATGTAAGAATTGGAGTGCATTCTGTTGTTATGCCCGGAACAATTATAGGTAATAATTCCATTTTAGCAGCTAGTTCTATTACTACAGTAGGGCAAAAACTAGATGATGGTTGGATTTATCTTGGAGCTCCTGCTAAAAAATATAAGAAAAATGTTTTTGTTAAAGAGGGAATAGAAGAGATGATCTTACAGCAAGAAAAAAGTACGGATGAGATACATAAATTATATGAACAATTATATACAAAACGTCATGATAAAGAATTTGTTGTTAAATAATTAATTATATTACTTGTAAGAAAATCATGAGAGTAGGGTATGTTCAAACATCTCCGATCTTTGGAGATAAAGAAACTAACTTTAAAAATGTGAAACAATTAATTGGAGTACAAACTGCTGATTTAATTGTTCTTCCTGAATTATTTGCTACTGGGTATACCTTTACAACAAAAGAGGAAGCCATAAATCTATCTGAAGGTAATAATGATGAAACTAGCAAATTTTTGCATGATCTTTCTAAAAAAACAGGAGCGGTTATAGTTGGAGGATTTATTGAGAAAGAAGGTAATCAAATATTTAATTCAGCAATGGTGGTATCTCCAGACGGATTTCAAGGGACATACCGAAAACTTCATTTGTATTATAAGGAAAAATTATGGTTTTCATCTGGAAGTCGGCAATTAAAAATTTTTGAGATAAATGATATGAACATTGGAGTGATGATATGTTTTGATTGGTTGTTTCCCGAAGTAGCTCGATCTTTAGCTCTCAAAGGCGCAGATATTATTGCTCATCCGGCAAATCTTGTTATGCCTTATTGTCAAGATGCAATGATAACAAGGTGCTTAGAAAATCGCGTCTATACGGTTACAGCAAATCGCATTGGTGAAGAAAAAAGGGGAATTGATCATTTTAAATTTACAGGAAAGAGTCAGATTACATCCTTTAATGGGATCGTATTGTCTTCCGCACCAGCAGATGAGATTTTTATAGAATTTATAGATATAGATATTAGTCAAGCAAGAAACAAAAATTTAAATGAATTAAATAATCTTTTCGAAGATAGAAGACCGCATTTTTATATCAAATAATAATAAATTAAATTTGACCCTTGTTTTATGAAAATTGGATATCCTTGTGTCAATTTAACTTTGAATTGTCGGAGTAGTCGTACTTTTAGATTAAAGAATTATTCTAAAGAAAAATTAATTGACACAATTGGAAAAAATTTAAAGTGTTTATACGAAATTTTAGAATTTAATAAAGCACATCAAATTCATTTTTTTCGTATTACATCGGATCTTATTCCTTTTGGCTCTCATCCAATTATGGATGTGAACTGGCAAGAAAGTTTTAAGTCAGAACTCCTCTTAATTGGAAATTTTATA
>RDOE01000116.1 GCA_011364975.1 Promethearchaeota archaeon
TGAATATCCAATCACTAAATAATTTGGTTTTTTATTTACATTTGCTCCTACTAAAACAACAGGTAAGGGACTTAACAGGTTTCCATTAGTATCTTTCTTATTCATAAATAATCTAAGTTTCAAATAACTTTTTTATATTCTACTATTTCTAAAATAATTTATAGTTTTAGCCATTGAAGTTCAATAAAAATTATAACTAAATTCTTATAATAATTTTGTCTCTATTATTCTTTTTTTAAAAGAATTAATTAGATTGTCAAGATTTAATATGGGGTAGGAGGGATTTGAACCCCCGACCTCCTGGACCCGAGCCAGGAATCATCCCAAGCTAGACTACCACCCCATTAATCTTATAATAGAATAAAGACCAAAATGCTATTGAACTTTTTTATTCGTATTTCGTATGTATTAAACACTAAATATCGTATACCATAAAAAGTCTAAGAATCCATTTTTAGTTTAATATTGAAAACTATTAATGCACTTTTACGTTAATTAATATTAAGAAAAAAAAAGTGAGAGTGAAAAATGTCGCAAGTATATGAAGAATTCCAAAATGAAAAAAAAATAATCCAAGTACTATCTAAATATCAAGATATTCGACCAAAAATTAAAAATCATAATTTAAATGCTATTAATGTTTTCGAAAATCAAATAAAGAATGCTATTTTTCAGGCAGAAGTGAGAGGTAAAAAAATATCTGATGAGGAATATTATGGATTGGTGAAAGATTTTTGGAAGAAATATTATATTTATGAAATCTAATTTTTTTTACAAGAATAGCGGTTTAATGTGCCTTTCGTAAATATTTTCGGTTACATTTTGCGCTATAATTTTATTATATTTTTCTAATGCATTTAAGAAGCGAGAACCCATTTCAGCAGCTATTTTATATGCAATATGAAGAAATTGTCTTAAATCCGGATTATAATGTTCACAAGATGAATCATGACGTAATACATTTAAAAACATTTTATTATTCCATCTAGATACTTTTTCTGGATTTGGTAGCTTCTCTTTATTAATATCAATAACATTTACATAGGGCAAACATAACTCATCATATCGATCATAAGCTTTTTTATAGATTTCTTTAACTAATTCTAATCCTTCATCGCTGCTCAATGCCAAACTAATTATTTCTTCTAACCATGTTGTACCTGCAGTTTTTAAATGTATGCCCGTATCGAATTTCTTTATTAGTTTATTAATAATTGGATAAATTGAGAACTTATCACTTCCAGAGTGGATACTAATCTTCAGATTTTTTGGTAAGATAAGCTTGGTTTTTGTAAATTGAATAATTGCTAGAATAAGTTCAAAATCTCTTTCGAAGTTTTTAAGATTACCTTTATAATCAATTCCTTTATTAAATTCACCAACAAATTTGGGAGCGATCGTCTGAATCGGGATTTTTGCTTCAGATATTGCAATTAGAATAATAAGAAGTTCAAGCGGAGTTTGCACCTCTTTTGACTCATCCAATGAGATTTCAATTATAAAATTATTTTTTCCCTTTTTCTTCTCTATTTCCATAAAAATTTTCTTAGCTTCTTCAATCGTAGTGAGGTATTTTTTAGCACTTTCTTCAATATCACTTTTCTTTATATATATTGAGCTCTCCAGGACCGGAAGTTTTATCTTACCAATGAAATTTTTATGCTTTTGGACAAATTCCCTAATTACATTTGAGGGAGCAGGTTTACCAATATATTCTGCTACATCTAAAGTAAAAAAATTGCAGGAATCAATAAAGAGATTTACATTAGATAAATTTATGTGATCTGCATCAATATAGTAATCTCCTATCCAGTTCAATGCTTGTACTGCACTTTGAGCTTCACCTAATACATCACTAGGCTTTGTATTAATTAGTTTATGTTCTCTAAAGGATTTATTCCAAACTACCGCCAAATCTATACCGTTTTCCTTAGCTTTTATTATAGCTTTTAACAAAGCTTTACCTTGGTATCCAAAGCGGTCTCCAGTTCCAATTGAATATTTCTTTAAATTCATTCTTTCCTATTATAATAAAATCTGAGTTAGAAATTAACTTTAACTGTGAAATATTTTATTATTTCACTCCAAAATTGGTGAAACTGGATAAATCAACGGTTAAATATATAATATTAATTTGAAATTTTGACGGCAGAATTTGGTGTTAGGATAAGATATTGATCGCCCAATCTTGCCATTGAACCTCCGTTTTCTCTTAAAAATGATTTCAAATCTTCAATACCACGTTTCAATTTGGTTACGTCTACATCCTTTAATAATTCTTGGGCATTAATAATAAGAATTCTACGTCCTAATAATTCTTTCTTGATCTCATCTATCTGTTCAAGTGAAGAGAAGTCATATTTCTTAATTAAAAAGCTTTGTTTTAGTTCAATTAGTTCTCTAGAAAAACCCATAGTCTCTTCTGGAGCACCTAATAAATCATCATCAATTTTCTTCCAAAATCTTGCCATCTTAACACTCACAACCTGATATTTGCTTCAATTCAATGCAATTTATTAACATTAAGAAATAAAATTAATTTCTATTTAAATGAAAGAATTACCGGGATGTATTATAGTACCATATACAAGTATGATGTAGGCAATATCTCTTTAAAAAATCAAATATTATCCGAATAATAGTTTGAAAAGAAAGAACCCCATAATATCTCTCTTTTCAAAATTATATATATTGGTTGTTAATTAATATTAATCATAATATCAAAATTAATAAAATAAAAAATTGATAATATGAGCGAAGAAAAGATAGTTGTGGGAAATAAAGGCCTTATTCGGGCTGAATTTAATTTTTGGGTTGGACAATATATGGATCGCTTTTATGATAATTTGGAAAAAAGAAAAATCGTTGGAAATAAATGTCCCAAATGTGGTGATGTATTTGTCCCACCTAGAAAAATATGTGGAAAATGTAATGGAATACTTCCTTTAGAAAAAGGCTGGATTGATTTACCAGATACTGGAACTGTAACAAATTTTACAATAACATCATATAGAGTCAATGATAGAAGTTCAAGGAAAGCCAAACCACAAATAATTGCTATGATTCAAATTAACGGGTCAAATACAGCAATTATATATCGGTTATTAGATATTGCTCCAGAAGAAATAAAAGTAGGAATGAAAGTTAAAATAGAATGGAATGATAAAACTAAAGGCGACCCTTCAGATATTAAAGGGTTTGTTAAAGCATAATTGGAGGCTAATAAAATGGAAAAAGTAGGAATAGTAGGGTATTATCAAGTAAAATTGTATTCGGAAGCGAATTATGGGCGTTATGAAATGATTTTTGAAGCTGTTAGAGGTGCTTTAGATAAAGCTGGTTTAAAGAAGAAAGATATTACTACTGTTATTTCATGTACTAATGATTATTATGAAGGTAGAACAATATCTAATGCATTTTGTGTCGAACCCGGCGGAGCATATCTCGTTGATGAATCTAAGGTTGAAATGGATGGTGCACATGCTATGTTATATGGATTGATGAGAATTCTTTCCGGAAACCATAAATTAGCAGTAGTTTGGGGCGGAAGTATGGCTTCATGCTTTCCTTATCATTCTGCACGATTATATGAAACAGATCCTACATGGGAACGACCAAACGCTTTTGTGAATGATATTACTGCCAGTGGATTTCAAATGAGGGCTTATATGGAAAAATATAGTGTATCTGTTGAAGATATCGCAAAAATAGCAGTAAAAAACCGAAAAAATGCGGCAAAAAACCCTTTAGCATTATCAGAAGCTCAAAATGCCAATTTGACGACAAAAGACGTTTTAGAATCTGAAGTTTATGCTGATCCTGTAACTGAACTTATGGTAGCACCTCCCTGTGATGGTATAGCAGCCGTATTACTAGCCCCTGAGCAACAAGCGCTGAAGATTACGGATAAACCTGTTTGGATTACGGGGGTTGGGTACAATCAAGATGCATATTATCTTGGAGATAGAGACTTATCTACATGCAATTCCTTAGAATTAGCGTGTAAAATGGCATATAATGGTGTAGGGATCAAAGATCCAAAAAGTGAAATTGACCTTGCTGAGTTATTTGAAGCCTATGCCCATGAAGAATTAATTTTTAGTGAAGCAATAGGTGTTGCTAAAAAGGGAAAAGGTGCTGAATTAGATTCAAGTATTAATGGTGATTTTCCAATTAATCCTTCCGGAGGAGCACTTGGAGGAAATCCTCCTTGTGCAACTGGTTTGATACGAATAATAGAAGCAGTAAAGCAGATTAGAGGTGAAGCTAATGGGTATCAAGTTAAAAATGTTAAAAGAGCAATTGCATCTGGACAAATTGGAATGTGTGCTCAAAATAGTATAACATATATATTGGAGGGAGGTAATTAAGTTGGGAAGACAAGTAGCAATAGTTTCAGCAGGGTTTAGTGAACATGCTTCTAAACGATCAGATGTAAGTATGCCAGAACTAGTTAGTGAAGCAATACAAGATTGTTTGAAAAATGCTCCGGGAATAGGATTTGAAGATATTGATGCTTATGTTAATGGTAATATGCCTGCATTTGAGGGATCAAATATCCCTGAATTGTGGATGACGGATTGGATGGGTGCAAGACACAAACCTCTAATGAGAGTCACAACTGGCGGAACAACAGGAGGCTCAGTTGCCATAGCGGGATATTATAGCGTAGCTGCAGGATTACCTGGAGTTGATACCGTGTTAGCAGTTGCTTTTGAGCAGCAATCTCAAGGTGATACAAGTGTAGGACTTGCAAGTGTCGCATATGGCGAAATTTCTGTGTTAAATACTTTAGGGATGCCTTATGAGGATTTAACTCGACTATTATCGGCAGGAGCCGCAATTGGAGTTGCTTCATATCAAGCAACTAATTATATGCGAAGGAGTAAAATTACTGAAGAAGATTTAGCCCGAGTTGTGGTCCAAAATCGCCATAATGCCGCTAAGACTTGGTGGACTCACTTGAAGATGCCTGATTTAACAATTGAGGATGTATTGGATACACCTTATATATCATATCCCTTACGATATGGTATGGTTTGTCCTGCTTCGGATGGAGCCTGTGCTATGTTATTTACTACGGAAGAAAAAGCAAAAAATTTTTGCGATATACCTGTATATGTCAACGGAGTTGCAAGTGTATCTCACGAAACCGCAATTCTTGGTTATGATGGTAGTGGAGCAGGACAATTGGATCCCTCAGAACAATTAGGTGCAATGAAATCTGCAGATTTAGCTTTTGGACAGGCAGGAATTTCATTTCCCCGAAAAGAAATTGATTATGCAGAAGTTTATGCGCCCTTTCCTAATCAGGAGTTAATGTGGGTAGAAAGATTAGGTTTATTCGAAGAAAATACTGCTTCAGCAATGTATAAAAACGGTGTTACTTCCTTAAAAGGTGAATTGCCGATCAACTGCTCGGGCGGAGTTAACTCCACTAATGCAATTGGAGCTTCTGCTATGGAGCGCCCAGCTGAAGCCGCACTTCAAATAATGGGTAAAGCAAGCAATCAAGTACCAAAGACAATTCATACAGCTTTAGGTCATGGATGGGGAGGAGTCATAAATCTTATTACAATGATGGTAATGGCTGATGAACCAGCTCGAAAGTTTAAATAAATTGGGAGGTAAAGAAAAATGTCAAAATTAACCCAAAGAAAATCTATGGATTATATTAAAAAAGATTATGTTCGAACGAGAACGATGCCCGGGAGTTGGTACTTAAATAGTTATACGTATAAGTTTAACATTACTCATGCCCAACCATTTTTACGAAAACTAAAAGAAAAGAAATTAGTTGGGAACGAATGTCCTAGTTGTAATCGAATATTTTTTCCGCCTCGGCAAATATGTGGTAAATGTATGATAAAACCAGATAGGTGGGCCGATTTACGCGAAACAGCTAGAGTTGCGACATTTACGGTAACGTATTTAAAAGACCCTGAAACTGGCGAGGTAAAAGAAAGACCTGTAGTTTGTATTCGTCAAGATGGCTCGGATACAACTAATATCGCAGAATTAGCCCCCGAGATCGATTTTAAAGATACTTACATCGGTATGCCCTTAAAAGTCCACTGGGTTGAAAATCCTCAAGGTGGATTGAATGATATTGAATATTACGACGTAATTGAAGATAAAGCAAAAGAGTTGAAAACTAAAAAAGTTTAAATCCTAATTTTTTACTTTTATTTAAATATTACTGCCTCAAAAGCAGATAATTTAATATATCTATCATTTATGAAGATATCTGATTCTTTATTATTAAAATAAGACGAAAAGATTAACTCTGGATTAGATTTAGAAATTCTAAAGGTTAAATCTTTATTAGCAAAATTAAGATATATAAGAATCTCTTGATTTCCATAGACCCTACGATATGCTAGAACTTTCTTAAATAGATCCTCAAGTTTAATAAATTCTAATTCTCCCTCGTGTAATGAATTGAATTCTTTCCTTATTTTCAATAATTTTTTATATATATTTAGCAAAGAGGCTGGGTTTTCTTTTTGAATTTCTACATTGACTAATTTTGAATTATTTGATACTTTAAGCCATGGTTCAGTTTCCTTATTAGAGGAGAATCCCGCATGCGGTTCTAGACTCCACTGCATAGGAGTTCTACAACGATCCCTTGTTAAAGAAAATCCTATTAAATTAGAAATTTGGGGATATGGAAACTTTGCAAACTTTTGTCCAATAGGATCTTCACTTGATTTTAATTTGAATTTTACATTTTCCATACCGATCTCCTCACCATAATATATATATGGGACTCCTCTTAAAGTAAGTTGCATCGTTACTAACAGTTTTGCTTTTTGAATATTTCCCTTAAGAAGTGAAAGATATCTGTCCCTATCATGATTTCCATAAACATATGTGGGTGTATAAGGGTACGGAATACTTTTTTCAATTCTACTAATAATCTTTCTTATCTTATTGATATTAAATTTGAGTGCATTAGATGTAAATTCAAAAAGAAACACTTCATTTAAGCTGTTGTTTTCTGGCCCGTAGTAATCCCTTAATTGCTCAATCCCACCAAAAACTTCTCCTACTAAGAACCTTTCAGGTTCATATTCATTAATTAATTTTCTTAATTCCAAACAAAAATCGAATGTTTCGGGTAAATTTAAATCGTATTTATGTTGTTGAAAAAACAATGCTGAATTTTTATCAGAATATATCGAGAAACTGAAGGGATTATTTCTCAATTTTTCATCTTCATAGATCGAATGGAGTATATCTAATCGAAATCCATCAACCCCTTTATCTAACCAAAATCTCATAGTATTGAACATCTCCTCCTTAACATTTGGATTTCGATAATTTAAATCGGGTTGAAAAGGTAAGAAGTGGAAATATACCCATTGATCAGTATTTTCATAATATTTCCAAGCGGACCCCCCAGTCATAGATCTCCAATTATTCGGTGGCTTTTTTCCATTAGATTTTTGGCCATCTCGCCAAATATACCAATCTCTCTTAGGATTATCCCTATTGGATGCTGATTCAATAAACCATGGATGTTCAACTGATGTATGGTTAAGAACTAAATCTAATACTATTTTCATCTCTCTTTCATGCATATTTTTTAATAATTTATCAAAATCATTCATAGATCCATATACGGGATCAATTAATCGAAAATCCTTTACATCATAACCATGATCTTGTTGAGGTGAAGCAAAAAAAGGACTAAACCAAATAGTCTCTACTCCTAACTCTTTTAAATATTCTAATTTTGAAATGATTCCACGTAGATCACCAATTCCATTCCCGGTTGAGTCTTTATACGAACGAGGATATATTTGATAAACTACAGTTTTTTGCCACCATTTAAGATTTTTAGGCTCCATATTTCATATCATTTGTATGTAAAATTAATTTTTAAAAAATTTAACAAAACATTTTTATTTCTAATAATCTCAATAATGAAATATGGAATCAAAATCTTCTGATTTAATCAGTTTAATAAAATCACGTAGAAGTAGAAGAAACTTTATATTTCAAAAAGTTGATAATAACACCATCAAAGAAATTATAGAGTGTGGGAGATGGGCACCATCTGGTAATAATACTCAGCCTTGGAAAGTTTGCATTGTTACTCACCCTACAGTCAAGCGAATGTTAGCGGAGCTATCTGATTACGGTGGGATCATGGAAAGCGCTTATGCTAACCTTGTTATTTTCTTAGACAAAGAACGAGGTTATGATCGAGTGAAAGATCTGCAAGCTATTGGTGCTTTTACGCAAAGCTTATTGCTTGGGATTCATGCTAAGGGATTAGGTGCTGTATGGATTGGTGAAATCTTGAAAAATAAAGAAAAAGTTGATGAGATATTTAAATTTCCAACTGAGAAATATGAATTGATGTGTGTTATTGCATTAGGGGTTATCGATGAGGCATTAGAATCTAAAAAAGTAGAAGAACGAGAAAGAAGAGAAATTGATGAATTTATAGATTGGTTCTAAAACTATCTTTTTTTAAAATTTAACTTGAATCTGTGAAGACTTTTTTTATAACTACATTTAAAATCCCTTCTTCATAAATTAATTATTTTATGCTTAATTTTACTATAAAACTAATAGCTTAACACACTTCAGGTTAGCGATAAATGGTAAGGGAAGAAAAAAGCGTAAAATTTACTCCTGATTTTAGAGTGATGATTAATAATTTAATGCTTAATAGTTTAGGTTTTTTCTTTTTAGATTTCATCCTTTATTATTTTACCAGTCAAATATTGAATGCTACGGGGCTACAGGTTGGTCTTATTTTTACTCTTCATATTATTGGAAATTTAATTAGCTCTACTTTCGCGGGATTTATAACTGATAAAGTTAAA
>RDOE01000117.1 GCA_011364975.1 Promethearchaeota archaeon
ATATAAGTGAAAATTTCTTTAAGGCTATACAATGCATAACTAAAATTCGCCATTTTGCAAACCAGAAATTGCCTATAGTGTTAATAGGAAATCAAACTTCCTCAACTGAAAATAATGGGGTTTCTATTAACAAGGAAGAGATCCAGAATTTTGATAAAAAAGAGAAATTGATGTATATTGAAACATCAACCACAACGGGAGTTAATATAGAGAATATTTTTCTTTAACATACTAACAACATAATTGCGGGAAGGTTAAAAAAAATGTCTTGTTAAAGATTTTCACTTTATCATTGAAATTTAAAATTGTAATTACAATTTCGAATTTAAAAACTCTCACTTATTTAGATGATTTAATCATACATTCCTTATTATTAATTAAAAAAAAAAGGAGAATAGTTGAGTTAATATCTCCCATATAAGATATATTAACGCTAGATAAAAGAAACTTTTTCTAGAATCTTTCAAAGATAATAAACTTCCCACGATAATCAAAAAGATTGCAATACCAATCGCATACATCCCAAATCCGTAAATTCGATAACCCCAAAATGGAGCATTAGAATCTAAAACTGGTTCTAAATCTGGTCTTATAGAAAAAGAAAATTCTATTACTTTAGTTAATAGACTTGTTGAGATGGAAATTAAAACACTAAAAATAAAAATTAATTCACCAAAAAATTTTTGATTTAGTTTATTTAATCCAAAAAGGATGGAGAGTAAACCAATCAAAAAGGCAAAAAATAAAGTAATAATACTTAATGCGATATTTAACCGAAATGGAACGTTTAATGAAAAATACTGACCCTCTGTTCCAAAAATGCCCCAATACCACACATCAGATTGACTTGCGATTGAAATATCTGTTATACCCTCAGAAATTGCATATGGTGCTAAGAATGAGATTATGATAAGAATTGACCCAATTAAGGGGATCAATGCGATCTTATTCTCTAAAACAAGTTTAATTTCTTTAAACATATTGCGTCCTCATTCTATTTAATTAAACGGATTTTTCTTTTAAAATTCTTTATTTTAATAGTTGCGTACGCTGCATTTGAGGGGTAAACATTCTCATTTATTCTGCTGGTTAAAAATAGCATTGAATTATACCATCCAATTAAAATAAGAAGCATGAAAATAATTAATAGCAATCTCCACAAATAGGCATGTTTACTATTATCAAAAATGAGTAGTTTTATTATTTCTTTCTTCGATAATCCAAGTTCCTTACCAATATCAAAAATCTTTAAAATATCATTTAGCACTTTTTTTCCCTCTAATCATACTATTTTACGTTTTTGGTTTTCTCTTAAACTATTTAGATGATTCTCATTTAAAAAATGAATTTAATATTAAATTTGGGGTTAGGTATTTAAATTACTTTTAATTAAATTAAATTCTTTTTGAATTTGAGCTTCAATTTCTTCTTTATTTCGAATATTGGTTAATTTAAGAAGCCGTAAAGTCTTCTTATAAATCTTTCTTACGTGAGGAGGTGATTCTAATTTTACTAACGTTTTTCCTAAATACCAATAAAACTTAAAATTATCGCGATTGAATTGGATCGCTTTTAAAAACATATTATGTGCTTGGCTATATTTTCCTTGATGATAGTTTTTAAGCCCAATGTAATAAAAATCTAAAGCCTTTTTTTCTATTAAAAGGGGTGAAAAGATTATATTATCAGATTCTAAACACTCTTGACCTATATTCTGAAGTTTGTTTTTAATCCTTCCTTGTGATTCTTTTGAAAATAATAAATCTTTTATTAGATTCCTCGCAAACAACTCTGTAGAATAAATAATTAGTTTTTGTGTTCCTGGATTAGTAGGCCCTTTCCTTATAGAACAATAAAGAAGATTAACGAAATTATGTTCAATTAGAAATGCTGTCATACTTCTAATATTTGTAAGTTCAACTTCTGAAATTAGAATATTATTTTTTATAACTGATAATAAAATATTAACGAGTTCAGGCCATTTAATCAATAATTCTATAATTAAATTATAAAATAACTCCTTTTTTCCTTTATTTTCCATATCTAGAAGCTTAATTCCTATATATGAAATAATATCTTCTTGCTCTTTGCATAGAAAGGAATTAGTAAAGTCAACTTTATTTTGTGAAACTATATTTTTACGAAGATGAGATAAGGTTTGAAATATTCCTATTTGATTTGTATCGTTATTCTTATTGCATGTAAATCTAATAGTGGGTATTGCTTCTTCGTTATAAAAATAATTTGAGGTAATATTCTCAAATCCAGCATTTTTCAATAATTCTGTTAAAAGAAATGGAGGGTAACATAATTTATGCTGTAAACCTTTATGAGGCACTCCATAGAGCCATCCAAGTACCTCTTTTTTTTGTTCATTAGAGGAATTAATATAAGTTTCACATGATTTTTTAAGATCTGGAGTCTCTAGGATTAATTTTCCCCCGGAGTTTAAGACACGGTAAAATTCACTAAAAGCATATGTTAATTCAAAAAAGCTTAAATGTTCTATTATTTGAATTGCCTTTATTTCATCCACAGCATTATCTTCAAAGGTTAAATTTATTGCTGACATTAACTGATCAGCGACCAAGGATTCATAGAGATCAATATTAACATAATCGGGGTCGTATTTTTTTCCACAACCAATATTAATCTTCATCTTTTCTTCTTAAAATCTTTAACTTTTACTGTTGAATAAAGTGTTCCAGGAGTATAAGTATTATCTTGAGGATTTATTCCAGGATTTATAAAGCCAGTTCCAATAATCACTAATAAAACTATAACAAATGTTACGATCGCAACAACGATTAATGAAACAAAGATTTCACTCTTAAAATTACGCGGTTTATTTGATAATACTTTACTTATCTCCCATGGTTTTAATCCTAGTGTTTTGCCAATTCTGCACAAATTTAAAAATTCATTTATCATCTTTAAAGAAACCTCCAAACTTCTTTTTTAAGTAAAAATTTTTAATAAATTATATAATCTAGCAAATTTAGCATCATACTTTATATTATGAGGGGATTCTTTTTGAAGAATCATTGAATTTTCAATAGCTCTTAAACAATAGGGTTCATTAGGTGCATCTAATGCAAGTTTTGTACCTAAACATCCCCCCCTACAATCTCTAGAAACATTACAAGATTTACAAAATCCGCTTAAAACATTTTTTTTTGTACGAATCTTAGATAAAATTTCCTTTAAACTTTCATTTCTTATGTTTCCTTCAACATAACTGTCTGGTAAGGTCAAACAGCCCTTAATATTGCCATTACTTTGAATACCTAAAATAGAATAACCTGCTTGGCATCCAATCCACGGACTTAATCCTAAATGATGAATATATCTAGAAAAATAACCAAAACAATGAGCTCCTATTAATGGTAATCTTTTGTATTTATATTTTTTTATATTAATTTCTATAAAAAGAGCGAGAGTATAATATTCCAGCCGTGAAATTACTAATTCTTTAGGAAATCTCCCAATAGGAAGTGCGATTTGGATTTGCCAAGCAATATCTCTATCAAGTAAAATTTTCTTTATTAAGTCTAATTCATTTAAATTAATTTTATTTACTGTTGTAATAACGCTCACGGGGAGGTGTTGTTGCTTTAACCTATTAATCATTTTAATAGTATTATTAAATGAACCGTTAAATCCTCGTAAGTAATCATGTGTCTCTGCTCTTCCACCATCTAAACTGAGAGATACACAATCTGCTTTTAAATGTTTAACTTTTTTAAGATTATGCTCTAAAAGAATACCGTTAGTAATAATAGATAATTGCATTTTTTGATTCTTTATTTCTTTAGCAATTTCAAACCAGTCCTCTCGTAATAAGGGTTCTCCCCCCATTAATGCCACTCCTTTGTAACCACAAGTTTTCAATTCTCTAACTAAATTTAAAGCCTCATCTGTAGTTAACTCATTTAACCTAGAAGATCCCGCATTTGAACCACAATGTATGCATTTACTATTACATCTTAGAGTAATTTCCCAAACAGCACAATTAGGATGAACTTTATGTAATAGAATATCAGTAAAACTCGTCATTTCGCTTTTTTGGATTTATTATTCTAATTAATTATTTGCTATTTATGCTAATAAAATTTATTGTATTTTTAGGTAAATTATTTGAAGTTAAGTTTCAATGCGTTAGTCACCTTTTAATGCTTAAGGTCCACTTTTCGTATATTGAATTAGCGGTTATAATTTCTTGTTCAATTTGTTATAATCTTTCAACTACAATAATTAACGCATTACCAGGTTAATTATTTATTTTGCATTTGGGAGAAAGTTCAAATGAGTTTTTGTTCTTGCACTTTCTGAATAGTAGTCTTCAATTTTTCTATATCAATTTTAAAAAGATTAATTTTTTGTTCTAAATCTGAGCATTCTTGCTCTGTTGCTATGATAGTATTTTTGAGGTCATTTTGTTTTGTTTCTAATTCTTTTGGGACAAACTCTAAAAGATTACTTTTAAAACTTTCAATAAGTTCTCTTTTTTTTTGAAGTTCTGCACTTAACTTCTTAAGTTCATCTTCTTTAGTTAATATTTCTTTTAGAATTAGCTCTTTTTCATCCATATCAATTAGAGTTTCGATATTACTTATATAACGTCTTACAGCTGTTAATCTAAGTTCTCTATCTTGCTCCTTTTCAAAAAAGAGAGCAATATTACTTTCTTCTCCCAGCTTTAAAATAATTACGGACATATCTTCGGTTTCAAAGATTAACTTTTTATATGGCTCCATCTTGTAGTTACAAATTTCATACAAGCTTCGGATATGATTTAAGGTTCCTGCAAGATTCTCTCCTAACTTAGGAATGTTAATTGATTGTTCAAATGTAGTTTGGAAGATCGTCCCATTATTATAAAACATCACTATATGTTTTACTTCCGGTAATGCACTTTTAATTCGATTTATGTTTTTAAATACCAATTTCTCTCACTCATTGAAAATTTTTCTAAATCTATTTATAGATTTTCCAATTCCATTTCTTGCTTTTTTCGGACCAAGTTTATTAAGTAGATAAATTGTTAATAGACTAAAAAAAATTATTAAAACTATTAAAATCCCCATCGTAGTATTAAAAATTAAAGTATAATAAATTGAAACGAGGACTATTTGGTACAGAGTTGTTACAAAGCCTATTTTAAAAAATAGCTTGAAACTGATTGGTCGTTTATTTGCATCAGCTAACTGAACCACAAGAACGTTATCCCCTAATGGAGTAAGGTTATCTCCCCAGTTGGCTCCAATTGCTAAGCTATAATAAAATTGGTTTTTAATATCCGCTGAAAAATTACCCGCTATTGTTCCGATGACAGGAATTAACACTTTAGTAATTGGAATGTTATCGATGGCACTACTTAGGAAGGAAGAAAACCATAATATAATAAGAAGTTGGAAAAACACATTACCACCTGAGATATTGGCCATAGACTCTCCAAGAAGTTGAACAACTCCGAGAACCTCTAAAGCACCAGCAATGACAAAAATTCCCAATAGGTAAAATATTAATTCAAAATCTATTTTGGAAATTATTTGTTTAGGATCGAGCCTACTTATAATGATCAATATAATTGCCATTAAAAGGGCAATTATATCAGTGCTTACCAAGGATGTGGGAATAATTATAAATAAGATAAATAAGGTAACTAATGTAAGCATTGATTTAAACAACAATTTTTTATCGGGTACAAAATTCCAAACATTAAATTCCATTAAAATACTAATCCCCTCTTGGGGAACTTGTAAAGATTTCTTAAAAATAAATATAAAAAAAATGAGTGTGAAAACAAAAATTATTAATGACACTGTCCCTACATTTAAAAAAAAGTCAATAAATGAGATTTCAGCATAAGTGCTTATGAGAATATTAGGAATGGATGAAATTGTAAAAAAAGTTCCTCCTATATTGACCAAAATGGCTTGAGTCAAGATATAAGGAGAAGGATTTACGTTTAAAATACGAGAAACGGTGATAGTAAGCGGTATAAGTATGATTACAGTAAGAATATTGTTCAAGATTGCAGAAATGAGGATAGTTATCAAACAAAAAATACTCATTAAATAAACAGGTTTTCCTTTTGATAATTTAATCAAATTTAAGGCAATAAATTGAAAAAGTCCTGCCTCTTTCGAAATTTCAACGATGAACATCATTCCAAGGATTAAAATCAGAGAGTGAAGATTAACAAAACCTTCACTTTCCGATCCAAATAAGAGGTCAATAATGACTTTAAAATCTTTTCCTTCTAAATAAATCAATACAAAATATACTATAACTGCCCCAGATAATGATGCTATAGCTCTATTTAATTTCCCAGTGATTATAAACATTATAACTCCAATGAAACAACCTAAAGCAATAATGATGCTTAGAATCATAACATCACCAATTTAATTGAATAGCTATATGAGAATGTAATAAGTATTTATAACATAAAAAGATAAATGATTGAATAAATCTTTAGAATGTAATTTAGTAAAAATGTATAATGACAAATTTAAACCTCAAAACATAAAACTATTTTATTATATAATTTTTCGCTGCTGAAAGAACAGTTCTTAGCTTTTTAGATGATTTCTTCGGACCAAACTTCAAAAAGATATATAACGGAAGGACTATAAAAGATATAGCCATCAATATAATCAGTCCCTGAAGAAATTCAAAAATTAATGTATAGTAAATAGTGACAATACTTAATTGATAAATAGTAGTAATTAATCCTAACTTGAAGAACTTCAAAAAGCTAATTGGACGTTTATTTTTCTCTGCAATTTGAATTACAATAATGTTATCTCCAAGGGGTGTGAGGTTATCGCCCCAGTTCGCTCCAATTGCTAAACCATAATAAAGCTGGTTTCCAGTCCCCAAGGGAAGCCCCATTGTCATAGTAGTTATAACTGGTAAAAGAATCTGGGTTATAGGTACATTATCAATTGAGCTACTTAAAAATGCTGAAAGCCACATTACAATAATGATTTGAGTATAGAGTCCTCCTCCGATGCTTAATATTAAGTTTCCAAGCGAATTTAAAACTCCGGTACTTTCAAGTGCTCCAGCGATTATGAATATACCAAGAAGATATAATATTAATTCAATATCAATTTTAGAAATTATTTCTTTGGGATTTAATTTACTCATTATTATTAATATTAGAGCAATACTTAGAGCAATCATATCTGGAGGTATAAAAGTTGAAGGAATAAATATAAATAACATCATTAAAGATAAGAGCGCAATGGTTGACTCAATTAATAATGTTCGATTTTGTATGAAATTTTTTGTCTCAAATTCTTTTAAAATCTCAAAATCTTCCTTTTTTATCCTGATTTCTTTTCGATACAGTCCCAAAAAAAAAAGTACACTAAACCCGAAAGTTATTAATGAAACTAAGCCCACGTTGAGCAAAAAATCCATAAAAGAGATGCCCGCATAAATGCTTATTAACACATTAGGAATGGATGAGATAGAGAACATGGTAGCTCCCAAATTAACTAGCACTGCTTGAGTCAATATATATGGAGAAGGATCTATGTTTAAGATTCTAGATACCGTAATTGTTAAGGGTATCAAGATAATAATTGACAAAACATTATTTAAGACTGTTGCCAAGATTAAGCAAATAACACAAAATATTGTCATTAAGTAAAGAGGTTTTCCTTTAGATAGTTTAACCAAACTGATTGCTAAGACTTGAAACAATCCTGCATCATGAGAAATTTGAATTATTATCATTATTGAAATAATTAGAATAAGTGAATGAACATTAGCATAACTATCTTCGGCAGTTCCAAA
This sequence comes from Promethearchaeota archaeon, assembly GCA_011364975.1. Classification (GTDB taxonomy): domain Archaea; phylum Asgardarchaeota; class Lokiarchaeia; order Sigyniarchaeales; family SOKP01; genus SOKP01. The sequence goes on from RDOE01000117.1 coordinate 7,813, forward strand.
TAGTAAATCAACTATAATGGTAAAATCTTCATTTTCTAGATAAATTAATACAAAATATACGATTAACGCACCTAGAAGAGAGGAGACGGCTCTACTTAACTTATTTGTTAAAATTAATACAATAACTCCTATAAAGCAGCCTAAAATGATCAAAATACTAATTATCATTAGAATCTTGACTCAATAAAGAAATATCCATCTCTAATTTTTAGAAAAAAAATTATCTAATTAGTGTTTAAATTAAATCTGGTATAATAATTTATTCAATTCCTATCCTTGAAGCAAATTTTACAATAAGGAATATAATTAATACGATTATTATAAAACTGATAATTACTACTATAAAATTTCCAATCCCAAATACATTAAAAAGTTTGATATCCTTAATGTCTTCAAATCCAGGTATAAAGAGCCCAATCTTTGGAGTAATGATATCTTGACCTAAGGAAAGGATTAATGCATTTATAGCAAGATCAAGTATAAAAGCAGTTTCAAGGCCTAGAATTTTGTATTTTTTTATAAAATCCAAAAATTCCATTGCTAGTTTTTTTGGTTTTCTTTAGGTGGCGGAGGTGGAGGAGCAAGCGTCAATAGTTTCCTTATCTCTTTCATTTCTTCCAACAGCTTCCATCTTCATTGGTAATATTTAACCTCTCTTTTTGAGACTTTTTTTAAAATAAAATTATTTAGATAGAGTCTCCTTATTAATTATTTAAATTAATTTCATTTACATATGACCACTACAGATTTAAACCAGTTTAAAGGAGATATAAATACCGAAATAATATAATAAAAAAAATTTTTTTTAATTTTTAAATTGAAGAATTAATTACTCAATTCCAAGACGTTTAGTTAGCTTTACTAAGATGAAGATAACAAACGCTACAATTATAAAGGTAATTAATTCACTAATGAATAACGTGAGGTTGAAGGATAACGGATACGATGCTGGATCTGCAGTAACTGTCGCTTGGCTCAGAAAACCAATTAACA
>RDOE01000118.1 GCA_011364975.1 Promethearchaeota archaeon
TCGACTTTAGAAATAAAGTGGCAATAAAAATTCAATTTTTCCTTTTTTTCCATTTATAAACAGATTTTAAATTTTAATTAATAATTTAAAAAACTCTAAGTTTAAATATGAGTTTTTTGAGAATCTCGATTTTAAATATCATGTTCAAAATTATATTTTTAGAATTAATAAAACAAACCAAAATGTAAATAAAAAAAAGGTGATAATTATAGCAGAAGTAAAAGGTAAATACATTATGATGATAGATAGCATGTTAAATGAGTTCAATCCGGAAGTTGCAGAAGTTGCTAGAAAGGAATTAGATACAGAAGTTAGCAAAATGATGGAAGATGGTTGGTATAATTTTGAAAATCTTCAAAAATATTTGTCTAAAGTGAGTGAACCTGCTCAGAGAGTACTTGGAAAAAAAGTTATTGAGGCCAAAAAGCGAAATATTTCAGAAATACTCGAACATTTCAGTAGACCCGCAGATTTACTTAAATTTGCCGTTGAAAACGACCCAAAAGAAGATTTTAAGAAAGAAAAAATGTATCAAACGCAAGTACTAGACTCTGGTGACGATTTTATAACCATAAAATTAAATTCAGATGGGTTTCCTGCTTATTATGAAGGAATATATATGGGAGTACTTGAAATGTACAAAATCATCAAAACTCATATTAAAAGAAACACAGAACATGTTGATGGACAAGAAATTTCTACAATAGAGATAAAGTGGCAATAAGATAAAAAAATTATTTCTTTTTTTATTATATTTTTATTTTAAAATAAATTTTTTAACCTGATTTCTTAGAATATGTATCAATAAATGACTTTTTCGATTATTCTTTAACTATTGTACCTTGAGCTCTATCCATCGCTTTTTTTTGAAATTTAGGTTGAAATCCCGGTTGATAATTCATATATTTGGGGATAGGGTATCTTAAACCAGCTTCATGAGTTTTTTTAAGGCCCTCAACCACGATTTCAAGTTTGTCTTTTGGAATTGAAAACATGACTTCATAATCTTCGGCTCCACCCCAAACTCGGTCCCCATTGCCAAGAATAATTAATTGAGGTTCATTTTTTTTGATAGTTTTGATTACACCCTCATGACAAGACCCACCCCTTCCAGACGCTGTAAATTCCAAATTTCCCCCTTTAAAATAGAGATAACCTTGGATAATTCTCATAGCCTGAGCAGGATTACAATAAATCTGTACAACATCTGGTTCAATTTTGGTTCGAGTTAAAGGAGAGATTACTAATCCAATATAGCCCTGGTCAATATAATCAAGATTTCTTGACCAAAGTTCTGAAGTTTCAGCATCTTGAGCATAAAGTCCTACGACGAATTTTTTAGCAAAACTGATATGTTCCTCTGAGACTTCATCCCATCCATATACGATTCTTGCCACTCTGCACACGCAATCTTCTTCTAACACTGCGAGAGTCCAACCATAACTTCGGGCCATCCTAAAATTTTGGCATAAAAAGGTTTGTACTTTCAAATCTCTTTTGGGACGCTGAGATTCTGGAGGAATTTCGGAACTATCTTTAATTAGTTTAATAGCAATGGGAAATGTTTGTGGTCTCAAGTAAAATTCCAATAAAGTCCCTATTTTTTGATATTTCTCTAAATTTTCACTCATGTTCGAATATTAATCACATTCAATCTGATAAGCTTAAATAAATAACATAATCTATATATAGTTTGATAAAGTAAAGGAATAAATAAGATTTTGTTTACTTTAATTGAGTCTTGGAAACAAGCAAGGTAATAATATAAATTTATGAAAGCTTAAGCACTTTAAATTATAATTATTAATTACGTTGACTATGTTTGAACCGTTTACTTACAAAAGTTTGGAAGCCATAAGAAAGAAGATACTAGATTTAGATTTATCCTTGCCATTGAGCAATAATGTCGAAGCTTTAAAACAACCACTTGAGTTTAAAAAGATATCAATTCCAAATAGATTATCGATTCAACCAATGGAAGGGTTTGACGCAAAAAGTAATGGAGCGCCCAGTGAATTGACTTTAAGACGTTACAAGCGGTACGCTAAAGGAGGAGCAGGCTTAATATGGTTTGAAGCAACTTCAATAGTAGAGGAAGGTCGCTCAAATCCTCATCAATTAATGTTAACAGAAAAGAATTATAAAGAATTTAGAAACATATTGTCACTTGTGCGAAATTTAAGTAAAAAAACGTTAAATAATTTAGATTTTCCAAATAATTGTATATTCATTTTACAATTAAACCATTCTGGAAGATATTCGAAATACAACAATAAAAAATATCCAATTAGAGCTTATCATAATCAAGAATTAGATCATGCTTTGGGAACGACAGAAAAGGAAGGAAAGGTAATTACTGATGAGGAACTTGAAGATTTAGAACAGATCTGGATCAGAAAAGCTTTATTAGCTAAGGAAGCGGGATTTGATGGCGTGGATATAAAAGCCTGCCACGGGTATCTAATTTCTGAACTTTTAAGTTCTTATAAGAGATTAGATTCCAAATATGGTGGATTTTCTTTAAAGAAAAGATCTCTTTTTCTTAAAAATATTATTAAAGGATTACAAAATAAGAATAATAAATTCATAATAACAACCAGATTAGGTGTATTTGATGGTATACCATATCCTTATGGGTTTGGAGTCAAAAAAAACCAAAACTCGATACTCCCCTTAACAGTAGATCTTAAAGAACCAATTGAATTAATAAACACATTAAATGATTTAGGTGTTGAGATATTTAATATTACAGCCGGTAACCCCCACTATAATCCTTTTGTTACAAGACCTTATGATACACCTATAAAGGGAGGATCCATTCCTCCAGAGCACCCCCTTATTAGCGTTGATCGTATTTTAAATTTATGTGGAGCAATAAAAAGTGAAATTAAAAATGAGATCATTACTATAAGCTCTGGTTTCTCTTATTTACGTCAATATGCCGGATTTGTAGCATCAGGTTTAATTGAGAAAAAAAAAACAGATATCTGTGGGTTCGGAAGAATGGCATTGGCAAATCCAGAATTTCCTAAACAATTATTTCAAACAGGAATTATTAATAAAAATAAGAGTTGTATAACTTGCTCAAAGTGCTCTGAATTTATGAGATATGGTAAAGAAACCGGATGTGCTATAAGAGATCCCTTATATAGAAAGAAAGATTAATTAATTTTCGAAAATATCCCCATTAATGAATTTTTTCCAAATATTTTCAAACCATCCAACCAAATTTGGGATTTCCCTTACATTTTGCCACTCAATATCAAAGTTACCATTATTAAAACGAATAGTTTGAATTTGTTTGGTAAAATTGAGATCACTTTTAATAAATTTTAATTTACGTAAATTATTTGGAAGACTAGCATGATGCTCATTATACTTATGATTTAAATTTTCCCTAATGATTAAATAAGACCCTCTACTTGGACCAAATTTTTTATGATAATCATTTATTGAATTGAAGAACATTAGTTGAGTTAGTAAACAATCTTTTATTCTTAAATATAAAATTATATCAACATTAGAATCTAAATTAATAGCTTTGTTAACATCCCGAATTTGATTAACGATAAGTTCTATTTCTTCCTCTAAATCTTTATTATTTCTAACGATACCCGCATATTTATCCATACGTTTTTGGATTTGCTCAAGAATTGTATTCAAACTTAAAGATTGTGATTTTAGTTTATTGGTTTGAAACATTACATAATGTATATTATTTAAGAATTCATACAGTTGATATTCAATTATAAATAGATAATCTGAAGTATTAAATTCTAGATTCTCATTATAAACATGACCAATTTTTTGAGCTGCTCTAAGACCACCTACCTGACCAGCATTTAATGCAGCGCCCCCAGGTCTATGAACCCCATGGCTACCATTTATTTCACCTATTGAAAATAAATTTCTAATATTTGATTCCCACCAGATATCTCCAGCAATACCTCCATTCAAATGTTGATTACAAACTGAAACCTCTATAGGCTCCTTTGAGAGATCAATTCCATTTTCTTTATAAAGGGAAAAAGCTTTTTCATTCAATTTTAATAATCTTAAATAGGGGAGATCTTCAAAAGCATGTGTATTTTCAAGATAAGTAAGAGCTATAGGATCAATTTCTTTTATTTTAAAACCATCTGGATTTTTAGTATAATCCAAAAACACTCTCCGCCCTAATATTTCTGTTTCATAATAAACTGCTAAATCAATTAAGGAGGAGCTATAATTTTCAACTTGCTCCGAACTAAAAGGCCATTGATATCCCTTTAGAAAAAGAGCTCTTGATAGTTCTTTAAAGGAAGGAAAAATTTCGCCAAGAAAATCATATTGGTTATTTTCATTATCAATTGAAAAGTAGCGTGGAATTACCTGTTGATAGGAACCAGAGAGATTCCAACGAAAAGGTTTAGAAGCAAGTCCAAATTGAGATTCGGTTAGATTTTGGAGGACGCAACCAACCTCAATTGCTAAGCCATTAGATCCAATCTGCGATTCTGGATAAACTGAATTCTGGTATAGTAATGCAGGAGCTCCGGTAGCTAAAATAACGTTACGAGCTTTGAAAATTTTAATAGATTGGATTAAATTTACCCAGCTTTTTTCATTAGATAAAATATCCATATCTATGCAAATTATACCTATTACTCTTGGAGTTTCTTCATCCTCGATTAATATTTTTGCAGCGTAAGTTTTATCGAAAATATTAATTTCTAATTCAATTACAACATCCAATAGCCTTTTACACATTTCTTGAGAGGTATAAGGTCCTATTGAAGTAGCTCTTTGTTTCGGATCATTATCAGTTTTATAACCTACATACCCTCCATATTCATCATGAGGAAATGGAACTCCTAATTGAATTAAGTGAAAAAATTCTCTAATAGAATTCGTGGCTTCAATTAAGGCAATATCACCATGCATAGCTCCTCCTGAGAAAAGATCTTTAGCCATTTCATAGGGTGAATCTAATTGATCTCCAACTAAGGACATTTTATAATATGTCTGCTTATCAGAACCCGCATTAAATGATGTTCCCCCTCCGAGATTCTCAGTAACTAGTGCAATTTGCAAAGGCTCAATTCCTTCTTCTACTAAATGTAAAGCACAGTTTAAACCTGCAGCCCCAGATCCAATAATAATTGTATTATACTCAAAAATTTCTAATTGCTCTAAGTTTATATCTAAATTTTCCATTTTCCTCACAAATTAAAGTCTCTGTATATGAAATCCGCCATCAATATCAATAACAGCACCAGTTGAGAAAGGCAACAACCCAGTTACTATAGCTATTACTGGTTTCGCAATATCCTCTGGTTTTCCCCATCTTTTAATAGGTGTAATACCATTTGCAATTAATTTATTATAATTCTCTTCTACAGTTTTCGTCATAGGTGTATCAATTATTCCCGGGGATATTTCATAGACTGGAATACCGAAATCGGCTAATCTTACTCCAAATAATTTGGTCATCATATTCATACCTGCTTTTGATAAACAATATTCCCCCCTGTTTGTAGATGCGGTATACCGGTTAATGGAAGAAATATTGATTATGTAAGGTTGGTACTCATCATCTAAATCTTCTTTCAATTTTATCATCCATTTAGCAAAGATTTGAGTGAGAAAGTAGGGACCTTTAAGATTTATAGCCATTACTCTATCATAAGATTCTTCCGTGGTTTCTAAAATATCCATACGAACTATCGGAGCAACACCAGCGTTGTTGACTAATACGTTGATTCTTTGGAATTTATCTTTTATTAAATTTAGCAAATGAATGCGATCGTCATAATTACTTATATCTGCTTTAACAAATAGAACCCTATTTTCAATATCTGTTTTAAAGATACTTTTCAACTCTGAATAATATTCCTCTGATAAGTTTTCAGTCTTAGCTCCATTTATCACAACTGAGAAATCCAGTTTAGCCAATTCAAGTATGATAGCTTTTCCAATTCCATGAGTGCTGCCAGTAACTAAAGCAACTTTTTTTTGATGTAGATTCATAGATTACTATTTTATTTGATTGTATTAAAATTGTTTGGCATCTTACAAATACTTGTTATGGAACGATTTATATCCAAAAAAATTTCTTCTGAAGAATTAAATATCTTAGATAATAATTGTGAATGGTTAGGAATTCCTAAAAGCCATTTAATGGAATGTGCTGGCTATAGTTTAGTTCAGGAGATTATCAAGCGAGAATTTCTAAAAAAATCTTCAAGGATTGTTGTCTTTTGTGGTACGGGGAATAATGGTGGGGACGGATTTGTAGTTGCTAGGCATTTAAGTGCTTTAGGTTATCCTGTTTTAATTGTATTAATTGGTTCTCCAGAAAAGATAAGAACAAATGAGGCAAAACTTAATTGGAATATCATTAAAAAGAGTTTAAATTATTCAATTAATCTTGAAATAGTTGAAGATAGCTCTGATTTAATTAAAGTTAGAGAGCTAATAAAGAATGATATAGGAATTAACCTAATTATAGATGGATTGCTTGGAACAGGTATAAAAGGGAAAATAAGAGAGCCAATCTCTTCTGCTATTGATCTTATCAACACGCTAAAAGAAAAGGAAGAAGAACGGTTCAATGTAGTTTCAATAGACATTCCTTCAGGTTTAAATCCGGATACTGGTGAGGTTTCAGATAAAGCCATAAAAGCAGATTTAGTTGTTACTTTTCATCGATTAAAACTAGGAATAAAAAAAAGTTCGATTTATATAAAGGATCTTGTTGAAACGTCTATTGGTATCCCTCCAGAAGCTAGTATTTTTGTAGGTTATGGTGATCTACAAACTACATTAAAGGTTCGGAAGGTGGATAACCATAAGGGACAGTTCGGAAGAGTGTTGGTAATTGGAGGGTCAAAAAATTATTCAGGAGCTCCCGCATATAGTTCACTGTCTTGCATTAATTTTGGATGCGACCTTGTTATAACTTATGTACCTGAAGTAATTGGGGATGTTTTACGATCCTATTCACCTAATATGATCATTAGAACAAATCCGGGTGATTGGTTAACAATTAATGCATTAGATGAATTAATATGGCTTATAGATTGGGCAGATACTATAGTTATAGGTCCAGGATTAGGTACAGAAACCCAAACGGAAGAATTGCTCATAAAATTATTAGAGGTGATTAAAAAAGATAAAAAGAAGGTTGTTTTGGATGCGGATGCATTAAAATTAGTTAAAGAACATTTAAACTTGATTAAGGGAGGTAATGTAATTTTAACGCCTCATGAGGGAGAGCTTAAAATCCTAACTGGGATCGAGTTACCCAGATATAATAAAATTGAGGAAAGGGGAGATATAATATTTAATTTAGCTAAAAAATTAGATATTACACTCCTTGTAAAAGGGCCTTATGATTATATTAGTAATGGTAAGACATTAAAAATTAATAAAACAGGATGCCCCGAGATGTCTATTGGTGGAACTGGAGACATTTTAGCAGGATTAAGTGCCTGCTTTCTAACTACAGGGAATAGTACATTTCAATCTGCTTGTTCTGCAGCTTTCTTAAATGGTTATTTAGGAGAATATACCAAGAAAAATTATAGATTTCGGTTTACAGCTATGGATATGTTAAAAAATCTTAATGATGCACTTAATGAACTCAAAGAAAAGTAATCTAATCATATTGAAACCTTAATGATTACGAAATTCTCGTGTGATTACCACAAATTTTATTTTTTTATAAATATTTATTAACATCGAACCTATTATTCTAATATAAAATTTAAAATAGTTATATAACAATATAGGTTTTTGATTTTACATTAATTAACTGGTTAAGGTGTTGAAAAATCGGAAAACAAGTTTTTCTTATAAATCCAGATGGGACTACAACCTCCATTGAAACTGATGGTCCTATCAAGGAAGTTCTTAAATCTGAAGATTGTTATGTTATCGTCGCCGATGATGTAAGAAAGGTGTACCTTTGGAAAGGAATTAACAGTAATGTTCGATCAAAATTTATTGGAGCTAAAAGAAGTCAAGAAATACGCGGTCAAGTAGGGATGCATTATAGCGTTGATGCTTTGGATGAGGGAGAAGAACCAACCGAATTCTTAAATTTAATAGGGGGTAAAACAGAGGCAGGAATTGCTAAAGAGATAAGAGCAGAGAAATCTGCTCCAGGACAAGGTTCCCCTATTCATCCATTAAGGGAAAAAGATCCATTCGGTATACCCGAACCCGCGAATGGAATGAATATTGCAGGAAGCAGAGATAGAGCAGCACAAAATACAGGTCCATTATATAGAGGGCAAGAATCGTTAAGCGTATTAATGAAGGATGAAATTACAATTAATTTTGAAGAAATCATGCGAAAATTAGAGGAAATTAAAATGCCCGATGGTTTCGAAAGAGAATTAATCATTATTGGTAATCATGCATATTCGGTCGTAGAAAAAGTACAAACTTTTCTTGGTGAAAAGCAAGTCACAAAAGAAATCTCAAAAGTTGGAGCTATTCCCGAAGGTATCTTCTTTGCAGAGGATTATTCTCCAAGAATTCTTTCAGAAGATGGGAAGATTTTAGCTATAGAGTTTTTAAAACGTATTGGTGGAGCTGTTGATGCGAAAATTGAGTATAAATCAAAAAAGGAAATATTAAAGGATCAAATAAAAACTCAGCTTGAGGGCAAATAATTAAGTAATTTCTTAACTTATTTTCCTTAATTTAACATTATCTTAAAGTGTGGGATAAATACTCTTACTTTAATAAAAAAGAATCTTAACTTCAAATACATTCTTATCAATAGATCAATGAGGAGAGAGAGTACATT
>RDOE01000119.1 GCA_011364975.1 Promethearchaeota archaeon
GTGAATTAAAATTATTTAATTTAAATTGTATATCTAAATAATAATTATTTATAAAATAAGAATAAATAAAAAAGAGAGTTTTAAATTTAGGGCATAATTGCTACATCAAACCTAAAACTTCGCTAGCTACTCCTTGGATTGTATCTTTTTGTGGAAGTCCCTTTAATAAGTCGGATTTAACCCTTTCAGCTAATTCCTGCGGGGTAAAAGGCTTTCCATTATTATCAATTCGATTAACTGAATGCCAACCTCGATATACCCATACCTTATCACCGGCTGCCCTAAATACTTCCCCATTTACTCTTCTCGCATCATCAGATGCTAAATATACTATTAAAGGAGCAAAATGAGCGGGATCGAAGACATCAAATCCACTACTATCTTTCTTTTGCATAATTCCGGCGGTTTGGGGTGTTGCATCCACAGTTAAACGGGTTCGAGCCATTGGGACAACACAATTAACGGTTGCATACTTTTTTAATTCTTCAGAAACTATTAATGTAAAAGCTGCGATACCTGCTTTTGCAGCACCATAATTTGCTTGGCCTACATTACCTAATAATCCTGCATCTGAAGCTGTATTTATTATTCTTCCAAAATTCTTTAATTTAGGATCATCCTTTCCTACTTTTCTAAAATATTCTGCAGCATGGCGAGTCATATTAAAAGTTCCCTTTAAATGCACTGCTATAACCGCATCAAATTCTGCTTCTGTCATATTAAAGATCATTCTATCTCGTAAAATACCTGCATTATTCACCACAATATCTAATTTTCCAAATTCTGAAACAGCTTGGTCTATCATTGCTTTAGCTTTATTAAAATCTGTTACACTATCATAATTTCCAACAGCTTTAACGCCTAATTTTTTGCATTCTTCAGCAACTTGATCTGCAACTTTGCTCTCTGCACCAGTTCCGTCAAAACTTGCTCCTAAATCATTTATCACCAAATTACATCCTTCTCGAGCCATTGCTAATGCCTCTTCACGTCCTAAACCTCGACCAGCTCCCGTAATAATGGCTACTTTTCCTTCTAACATTCCCATATTTTAACACTCAATTGAATTATTTTCTTTAATTTATTAATTAAAAATCAATTTCAACGTTAAAAAAGTTTAAGGATTCAGTTTAATTTTTTAAAACAATTTAGGCAATTTAAGTTAGGAAATATTATGGAAACTATAACACATAATTTAGTTGCGATATTAATTCAAATTTTATGTTTTAATTTTTTAATATTTCCTATTAATATTATTTTGACAATCATTTTATCATTTTTTTCTCATGTTCTTTTTGATGCGATATCGGTAATTACATATCATACTCCCGAAAAGATGGAGAATGATAAATTTTGGAAGTGGTGGCATATAATTATTTATGGTCTATCTATTTTTTCATTAATTTTATTTATGATTCCTTATTGGTTAGCGCTTTTCTTTGCTAATATTATGGATTTATGGGATTGGGTTATATACAGACCTATTCAAAAGAAGAAATACAATGTTGTACACGAGCAGTATCCGGGTAAAAAGTATTACTTTCATATTTTTGTAGATTGGTTTAGAGATAAATTTTTTAACTGGCTTCCCCGATGGAATTATAAGAAAGGTGGAATAATCGTTGAAATTATAATGATTACAATTTTTTTATTTTTAATCGTTATATTAATCTGATAAAAATAAATTATTAAAAATCAATTTCAATTTCAGAATCATTATTAAATATAAAATTAGAAATACATTAAAACAAACATTTTAATTTTATAGCTTACAAATTTTAAGGACAAATATTATTAACGTTTAAAAACTTAGATTTTTAAGCCTAAAACGTAAGAAAATTTAACCAGAGGTTTTAGAAATTCAATTTTTTGTCCAAAGTTTTCTAATAATGATAAAAAAACTTTTTCTTAGCTCGTATGAAGGTACCGATACATCTCCAGATTGGTTTACTTGGTTAGCTTATGGAAACAACCTGCTCTACATTATATTAATTCTAGTAATTTGGTTTTGTACTGGAATTATTATGGCGTATTGGGTTTATAAAGACCTTAAAAAAAGAGAGCACAAATCTACTGCTTATCTGGTCATTATACTATTTACTAATATAATAGGATTAGCATTCTATTTGTTTGCGAGATATAATGAAAAATGTTTACTTGAAGATGAAATAAAATGTGGAGAAACAGAAGATATGGAATATATAGAACATTTTGAAAAAGATCTTAAAGAAGAAGTTGATGAAGAAATAGATAACATCGATATTTAACCGAAATAATGTTATATTTTCATAAGCTATATATAATTTTTAATGTAAGATGTTTACAATAAATACCAAGGTAATTCACCAAAGTAGAACAAATGACTTTTACATTTGCAGTCTGAAGACCCAAAATTTTGAATAAACGATTCAGCACAATTTAATAAATCATTAGCAATGACGCATTCAAATTTAATTGGAGAAGGAATTAAATATAATCTATTTATGCTGCTATCTTTACACTTTAAAAGATAATCTATATGCCAGAACACTTTCTTGTTTAATGAATCAGAAACGTGCCTTTTCACGCGATTTCTTATTGTGGTTGCACCAGTGGTTCCCATTGCTGATCCAACATAAATATAATAGCCTTCCCTAAAATTTATCTCTCCAAGTGCTCCAATCCGTATAATGGAATCCTTCTTCAAAAAAATAACAATAATATATGTACCTTTCATTTATTTGCAGGATTTTTTATGATCATGATAACATCCATCGCAGAGATATCTCCCACATTTTCTACAGATATTCGCGCAATTATCACACACAGGATTGAAACATTCAGCACATTCGTAAACTATACCTTCAGGAACTTCATCCCCACAATTTTCACATAAAATCACTTTAGTCATATCAAATCACAAATTAATTCTTTTAATAAATCAATGAGAAATTAAGCAATTAAAAATTATAATAAATCTTTATTATTAGTTAAATAAGTCTTGAAATAACGAGGTAGTAAGATGAATAATATATTTTTTACACGAGAGCATTTTGTATTAATTGAGGATTTACAATGTTTTCTAAAAGAAGAATTAGAACCAATTAAAGACGAAATAACCAAAGAAAAGAAAGTTCCTCTCTCTTTAATCCGAAAAATGGGAGAGAAAAGATATTTTGGACCTTTAATTTGTGAAAATTATGGTGGATCTAATTTAGGAATGATTGCTCACTGCTTAATTACAGAAGAAATCTCTAAATTAAATGTATCAGTATCTGTAACGAGAACACCCTGCATATTGGACGGATATCTTCTCTCTCATTATGGTAGTGATTCTCAAAAACAAAAATATTTAACTGAAATAACTTCTGGAAGAAAATTATGTAGTATATGTGTTACTGAAGAAGAAGCTGGTTCAAACGTTGCAGGTATTAAAACTATTGCGAGGGATTCTGGTAATGAATATATTTTAAATGGTTCTAAAAAATATATTACTAATGCAGGTATTGCTGATTATTACTTTATTTGGTGTATTACAAATATTAATGTCAATCCTCGTAGTGGAATGAGTGTATTATTAGTTGAGAAGGATACTCCTGGTTTGATTATTGAAAATCCTTATGAATTAATGGGTATAAATGGAATATATAATGGAATTATTCAATTAAAGGACGTTAGGGTTCCAAAAGAAAATCTTATTGGAAACGAGGGCTCTGGGTTTGATAGTTTAATGGACACATTCAATCTTGAAAGAATAACATTAAGTTCTGAATGTAATGGAATATCTCTTGCGGCATTAGAAAGTTCAAAGCAATATGCTAAGAAAAGAGTCCAATTTGAAAGGCCAATTTCTAATTTTCAAATTATAAAGTTAAAATTAGCAGATATGTCAATTAATCTTCAAGCTGCAAGATTGTTAACTTATAGTGCTGCAAAGCTATATGAAATAGGATTAAATATAACAAAAGAAGCTTCAATGGCAAAAGCATTTTCAAGTGAAACGGCTGTTAAAGTTGCTTCTGAAGCTGTGCAGATCCACGGAGGAGCAGGATATACAGATTTATATTCTGTTGAAAGATATTTGCGAGATGCCAGGTTTTTTCAAATAGGGGGAGGAACCTCCGAAATTCAAAAATTAATTGTTGCACGTGAAGAATTAAAATAATTTGTAAACTTTTAACAAATATTATACTTATAAAATTGTGAATTTATTTCCAATTACAAAAGCTTCGAATAATGTTATCATGAATGAAAAAATAAAACCATTAGAAAATGTAGCAATAATTGGAGCAGGCACAATGGGTACTTTAATTGCCCTATTAGCAGCATATAATAATTATAACGTTAGGATTTATGATATTAATAATTTAGCTTTTAAACAAGCTATTGATAAATTGCGAAAAGAAGCTAAAACAAAAAATATCAAAACTTTTATTCCTTTGGATGGATGGGATAAAGCATTACGAAATATTGAGGAAAGCCGAACTTTAGAGGATACTGTTAAAAAAGCTGATCTAGTAATAGAAGCTGTTCCAGAAAAATTAGAGATTAAGCGGGAAATCATACAGAAAATTGGAAAAAGCTCAACTCCATCAACAATTATTGCTTCTAATAGTTCTTCTATTCCCATATCTAGATTAGAAGAAGCAAGTGGTCATCCTGAAAATTGTCTCAATATACACTTTTATTTAGGAGCTAAGATGGCAGATTTAATGGGGGGATCTAAAACTTTACCAGAAGTGTATGAAAAAGGTGTTAGATGGGTACGTTCATTGAATTTTTATCCTCTTAAGGTTAAGAAAGAAATACTAGGTTTTTGTTATAATCGTGTTTGGAGAGCTATTAAACGGGAAGTATTATATATGTGGGCGAATAATTTTGTGGATTTTCGAGATATTGATCGTGCTTATATGTTAATATCAGGTGGCACTTCTGGTCCTTTTGGAGCTATGGACGCTGTAGGCTTAGATGTGATCTATGATATTGAAATGGTCTATTATAAAGAAAGTGGAGATGAACGTGATAAACCTCCAATAAAATTAAAAGAGATGATTGATAGAGGTGAATTAGGGATTAAAACAGGTAAAGGGTTTTATAAATATCCTAATCCCGAATATATCGATCCTGATTTCTTAAATCCTTTCAAATAAAATAGTGAAAATAAATTAATAATTATAAAATCCTTGTTTCCTTTTTCGTCCTATTAAATTATTAGCGACCATCTCTTTTAAAAGTAAGCTCGGTTTGTAATATTCTCCCAATTGATTTTCTAAATATTCTCCAATATGTAAATATATATCAAGTCCAACTAAATCCGATAATTCTAATGGACCCATTGGAAAATTAAATGCTAATTTTACCGCTTTATCTATATCTTCCGTACTAGCAATTCCCTCTTGTTTCAATTTCACTGCTTCATTACATAAAACATAAATCAATCTAGTTGTAACGAATCCAGGAGCATCATTTACAATTACTACAGTTTTATTTAGAGTTTCTGAGAACTGTTTAGCACTTTTAAGAACATTCTCTGAAGTTTTTTCACCTTTTATTAATTCAATTAACTTCATTACTGTTGCAGGGTTAAAAAAGTGAATACCTACAATTCTTTCTTGATTTTTAGCTCTGGAAGCAATTTGTGTTATGCTCAATGATGATGTATTAGAAGCAAGAATAACATCTTTCTCACAAATTTTATCTAATTCGGAGAATAGGGTTTGCTTTATATCCATATCTTCAAATACGGCCTCAATTACGATTTGGGTATTCAAGACGGCTCTTTCAAGGTTAGTAGTCATACTTATTCGATTTAAGATAATATCTGCTTGATCTTGAGTTATTTTTCCTTTATTTACAAAAAATTGTGTCAAATTTTGCTTAATTGCTTCTTTTGCGGTATTCAAAATATTGTCATTTAAGTCAACCAAGCTTACTTGATAACCATGAGACGCAATTAATTGGGCAATCCCATGACCCATAATACCTGCACCAATAACGGTTGTATTTGTAATATCCATTTTGAGCATCATTCCTCCCGGAATTTATTAAAATTAGGAGAACGTTTTTCTATAAAAGCATTTTTTCCTTCTACTGCTTCATCAGTTCCATAATAAAGCGATAGGCCCCCTACGCCTAATTGAGTAATACCTGTAGTGCCATCAGTTTCAGCTAGGAATGCATATTTAAGCATTTTTAATGCAATGGGGCTTTTTTCTAGCAACTCTTTACACCATTGATCTACTTCTTCATCTAACTTTTCATAAGGAACAACCGCATTAACTAATCCCATTTGTAGGGCTTGTTTAGCAGTATATCTTCGACAAAGATACCAAATTTCTTTAGCGCGCTTTATTCCAACAGCTCGCATTAAATCTCCAGTACCATAACCCGGATCAAATGACCCAACACGAGGACCAGCCTGTCCAAATTGAGCATGTTCAGCTGCGATACTTAGATCACAGTTCACATGCCATACATGTCCTCCCCCGATAGCGTATCCATTTACTCGCGCAATTATAGGTTTTGGTAAAGTTCGAATTAGATGAGTTACTTTTTGCCAGCCAACTTCTAAAGACATTAAAAAAGTCCCTTTATATCCTCCTTTTTCACGCGTACTCTGATCTCCTCCAGTACAAAAAGCTTTATCTCCTGAACCAGTGAAAATCACAACCCCAATAGTTGGGTCAAAACAATTATTAAAAGCATCAATTAATTCGTAAACAGTTACTTGGGTACAAGCATTATATTTCTGAGGACGATTGATTGTTATTCTTGCTACTTTATCTTTAACTTCAAAAAGTATATCTTCATATTCCATCTTTTCTACCTTTTATTTAATTATGTTATTGTTGATTAAATTAATCTAATAAAGAATAAAATGGGAGTATAGTATATATATGAATTCTTTAGATCGGAATTACACATTTAAATTTTTTTTTCTTCAATAAGTTTTATCTAAGGAGTGTATTATACAATTCACTAAAGAGGATGAAAAATATAATGGAAACGAAAACTAATACAGAACATACGGCAAGTAATGTATTTATTTCCACAATTCAATCCACACTTTTACTATTATTCACACTTTTTCCAATGTTTTTTATGGATACTCTTATTCATGAGGGAGCGCATGCCATAGCGGGTTTGGTTAATGGAGCAACAATTCATATGGTCTATGCACATCCCTTCTCGATGATAGGGTTCGTCACTGCTTATGCACCTTATAGTCAGACAGTTTGGGGTTATGCAGCAGGACATGTTGCCACAATCTTGATTTCTTTGCCACTGTTCATATTTCTCTGGCGACGGCGCTCCGTTGCCATTCTTCCTTTTGTGATATGGTTTCCTTGGACGACAAGTCAGGCCTTCTCAACTATCATCAGTCTTATTCAGGGAACCGAGGATTTCAATCACGTTATAGATATGACTGGATGGCCTGCGTGGCCATTTTTTACTATTTTTTCAATTCTTGCGGTCGTGGGGATGGTTTTATTTGTTTCTTGCTTCCCATTGCTTGGATTAGACCTAAAGGATAAAAGAACCTTTTTTGTGATCCCTGGGGCATTTCTATTATATAGCCTTGTGAGTCTGATAGTGGCATATCTCTTCGTGCCTGGTTCACGTGCGGATATTCAACTCCATATGGGTGAAGATATCATCTCCTCAGCTATTTATTCAGTATATGGTGGTATGGTCATGGGAGCCTTATTCATTCTAATTTATTTCACGCTCTATCCGATTACCGAGCGAAAGTTTCCTGCTTACCTGCGAACCGAAAAGAAAAACCTAGTATGGAGGGATCTTTTGATCCCTGGAATTCTCGGCATGATTAGTATTGTGGTTGGAATTTTACTCATTCGATAAAGAGCAATTAAAAAAAAAGAAATTAATTTTTTAATATTATTTTTTTCTATATGTGCTTAGGTTTCTTCCACCTTCAAGAAATTCAGCAAATTTTCTATTTTATTCCACTTTAGAGGAATTTTACACAGATATTTTAACTATTCGTGAAACTTCTATTTCACGAAGAAATCTATTTGATAAAAAAAAATATGCACAGTTAATAGAAACATGCGACACTATTTACTGAAAACCATTTTTTCTTTTACTTCTTGGACCATTTTTGCCCCTTCTTCGTTAATTTGAGTCGTAATATCTCTTAAAATTTCATTTATTTCTAAACCTTCCAGTTCACAAGAAGTATATAACAAAGAAAGTATCTGCTTAGCTAAAGATTCAAGACTTTTTATATCATCTACTGGAATTCGTATTCCTAAAGCTTTAAGGTCCATTTGTGTTTCTCTCTCTTGTTGCCGTATAATTATAAGATAATCATTTTTGCGCCCTTTCCAAAGCTCAGAAATGCTCCTTATTGATAAAATGTATCTCTTAGTTGGACTCTGCATTCCATGCACTTCTTTGGTAAAAGAGATTGGTTGTGAATTTCTAATCGCTTCAAGTCCAAAACTTCTGTTAATTTTGTTTGATTTATCTATTTTTTCCTTCATTTTTGTAATTTCAGAAGTTAGTTGTTCAACTTTCAGCGACAATTTTTCAAACTTTTCTAAGAACAATTCTTTATCAATAAGCTTCTCATAATCGCTCATAACAATAATACCTTTAAACTAAATACTTTTATTTCTGAATCTTTTGTTAATAAAAGTATTTATTAAGAGATTAATCTATGACAATTTTGTAATTTTTAATAAAAAAAAACAAATAAAATATTTAAAAAAAGAATAGAATATTTATTTTGTATTAAAGTCTTCAGAGCTGTTAGCATTATCACTGACAGTAGGAATATTT
>RDOE01000120.1 GCA_011364975.1 Promethearchaeota archaeon
GTTATTAATTTCAATTCTCTTATATGAGACTTCTTTCTTCAACTTTCTATTTCAAGATGAAAAAAAGGAACGTGAAAAAAATTTCAATTCTCTTATATGAGACTTCTTTCTTCAACTTGGAAAGTTGTTAAAAAGGGTTCAGTAACTTTTTGCAATTTCAATTCTCTTATTTGAGACTTCTTTCTACAACTCATTTTCATTCAACACGTTAAAGTAAACTCCGTGAAAGTATTTCAATTCTCTTATTTGAGACTTCTTTCTACAACTTTAGGATCACTTGGTTTAGGTTTAGGATCACTATTTCAATTCTCTTATTTGAGACTTCTTTCTACAACTGTTATCAAAAAAATTTATAGGTTATATTAGAATTAGTGAATTTCAATTCTCTTATTTGAGACTTCTTTCTACAACTGCCTCCTACATCTTCATAAAAATATTTCCAAAGATTGGAAGATTTTTCATAAACTGCCCACTTATAATATGTTGGATTAACATCAAATCGATAGTTCATCCAATTATTAACGTGTATTGTTGCAGTTGTTCCGTTTTGATAATATAAAGTTCTGTCAGCTGTATCGTAAATTTTATATCCTGAACCCGTGTGTTTAGCAAATGAGCAAGGAGATTGATCACTTTCTCCAAATCTCCAATAAAATTGCGTTGATACACCTATTGTATATAACGCATATTCAAAAGTAAATTCAGTCATCCCTTCTGGATAGTTTTTCTCCATATAAACAAAATTTCCTCCCGATGTGCTTGAATCTAAAAATTTTACAACATTATTATGCCCTTCATACATGCTAATCACGTCTATTGTTGCCCCAGTCTCATATATAGTATCCCAGTCGGGATCTCCCGAGTCATCTATCCATGTATAGTTTCCTTTATAAAATCCCGTGTTATTAGTTGTTATTGTTGAATTGTCTATAATAGAAACGTTTTGCCACTCGGCTTGAGAATTGTTATATCCTTCCGTAACATTAGATGAATAGTTAAATGCGTAGTTATTGCTTTCCAATTCTATTAATGTTGTATTAAGATATGATTGGTCGAATAACCATGATGAATCTGATTGATTTAATATAACTTCCATTTCTTCTTCTTGTATAAATTGATACGTGTAATTTGGTATTGTAACCGTATTATTATCATTGATTATAACATGTTCCCAACTCGCTTGAGAATTGTTATAACCATCCTCTATAAAATTAGAATAATTATACGTGTATCTCGTGCTTTCAAATTCTAGAATTGTTTCGTTTGAATAAAACTGTGAATCTAAAGAATTAGAAGTTTCACTTTGAGTCATGTTTAACGTTATTTCTGCTTCTTGCACCCACGTCTTGTTAAAGTGGCATGCAATTCTAATATTTGATAATTGGATGGATCCATTCGAAATCCAAAAGCCTAATTCGCTCAAGAAATCGTTTGTAATGTTTTGGTATTGATTGAACAAGAAGAAGGGCACTTCTACTTGATACCATAAACGGGCCATTGAAGGCGTGAAATCCACGTAGTAGTCTTTTTCGTGATAAAGGGTGTTATAAATAATCACCAGGCGCAAGTTTGATGATGGTTTCATTTCAAAGATTAACGTATTATACGTGAGCGTGTCATGAGCTGCATCATTTTCAAATCGTGTCGTTAATCCGTTTTCAGTCGTGTTAAATTTTATGTAATTATCAATGAGAGAAG
Organism: Promethearchaeota archaeon; assembly: GCA_011364975.1. Taxonomy (GTDB): domain Archaea; phylum Asgardarchaeota; class Lokiarchaeia; order Sigyniarchaeales; family SOKP01; genus SOKP01. The sequence continues at coordinate 1,699 of RDOE01000120.1, forward strand.
CATCTACATCTCCGCTATAAATTTGGGACCAGTTCCCAAAATAATCTCGAAAATTAACAAGTGAAATTTCTTCATCTTCACCTAAATAAATCTTGAAATCCTTGGATTCTAATGGGAATCCATCAAGACTACTGAATAGTGATAAATAAGAGGTTAAGGGATAGTCTCCAACTACAAACGTGTAAAAATTAGAAATTGTAGTATTTAGAGCGTGTCGAGCAGTTATTATAAACCTGTAAATTCCTGTCGTTGTAAACGTCATGCCTTTGGAATAGCGATTATCGGAAATCCAATCAATGCTCATTATTTCTTCTTTAATATTTCCCGTTTCCATGTATTGAAATGTTATGTTTTGATTTAATGATTCACTAACATGTTCTAAGTCTGCATAAAAAAACGCTTCCACGCCCGCTTTCATGTTTGTTTGATATTCAATATTTGAAATTTCTGGTAAATATCCTTTAATCTCTACATCATCTATTCCGACACTTGCCCCTGCAGTTCCGCCATGATCACAAAGCACCGAAAAATAAATCCCGCAGAAGTTTTTTGAGGAGAGAGGATAAAATTCAAAATAATCATCTATATAGGTGGGGATTTGCCCTTGTTCATCCAATTTAACAGTCGTGCCATCAGTATAGTTATAGAAAACCGTTACGTTAACATCTTCTATTTCCATTGTGGCTGTCATGACAAATTTAAATTTAACAGTTGTCAAAAGATCTGTTTCAATTGCATTAAACTCCAATCCCACGCTTGCATTTCCAGGTCCAGAAGCAAGCCACCAAGCATATGCTAATTTAGTGTCTGTTATTATTGATCCTGCACCCCCTTCTAAAACTCCTCCTACATGATTATCAAAATTCGCAGTTTGATAGATTAGCGTTGTTTCCGATCCTTTTTCTTCTAATATGTAATCTTCTTCATTTTTTAATGGAAGAAAATTAATAAATTCCGCCATCAAAATAAAAAAAATGAACGTGATTATTATAATTAATACCCTTCGTTTTTTAGTCAATACCATCACCCCCTCCCTCTATTTGAAATATTATAATCAATATTGCGGTTATTAAGATTATTATTGAAAAAATAATAACATAAACATCATTTATAAAATAACTTATAGGTAACACGGTTAAATTTGCCATGTTTTCATTGCGAAACGTGGTTATAACTATGGAGTTTAAGCCTAATCCATTAATATAAATAATAGAAAGTAAAAATAAAAAAAAAAGGGTTAAGCGAGTTTTTTTAATATGGATCACCTCTATTTTGTTACCAAGACTTGTGGAATTTGTGAGACGTTCTTAGAGACTACTTTATAGATTATGACAAGGATTACTATTACTATGATGAGGATCAGGATCGTTGTTAACCAGTCGGTCCATGAAGCTTGAAATACTGATGCATATGTTTCATAGGCTCCTGCATACGTTTCATACATGCTCTCTGTAGAATTATAATACCGAGCAAGAATGTCTTCAACGCTTTTTGTTGTTACATTGACTGCTCCAAAATACCAAGCTCCGAGCAAGTTCACGATCGTAATGTATTCTGTGAACGTGATAGATCCATTCAAATAAGCTTGAAGGGCAAGATCAACACTATCTCCAAAGCGTTCTATTGCTGTTTGTGTGAGATTAATTAACCCCTCTACTTCTTCTGATGGAGGGTCTAAAGCTGGAGGTGGGTCAGGCGGAGCAGGTTGAGAAGTAGTGCCTCCTGCAATATTTGCAGTATATAAACCTAACATTACTAATCCAGCAATAGGGCATATTATTCCTACAACAGCAGTAAGCCCTAAATACCAGTTTTTTTGTTTTAAATTTGATGAAGAAATATTTGCTTCTTCCCCTGTATCCATTATGAACATTTTAGTGTCTAATAATTGTTGCCTATACGTGTTTAATGCGTTATAATTTATCGATTCTTCATACGTGCTATTAATAACGTTCGCATAGGAATATCCATTCGCCGAACAATATGAACGTGCATAGGTTTGAGGGGATCTAAAATATAGCGTGCGTTCTTGAATGGATGCTCCTATCATTCCTCTTGAGAAATAACTTTTCCATGTGGATGCATTCATGAGCATTGTCGTGCCATTTACAAATTGATACCCAACATATCTTGCAGTATTTGGCGTGGCTTGAAGGTCTCCTACTTGATAATAGGGATCATCAAAATTATTCATGTCTTTGAACATGTAATATTGTTGCGACCCTGTATAGGTGAATGCAGTATCCCCCGTGTCTTCCGTTTCATTAAAGTCTAACGTGCTTAGTCCGCCTTTAACATCCATCTGTTTTCCAATAACGATCTTAAGGGTTTGATAAGTCGGTTCGTGATTACTGTCTGATACTGAAATACCTGTAGCATTGATATAAATGACATTTCGCACTTCATAGATGCTAGTGGCTGCTCTAGATACTTTCACCACGAACACGCTCATGAATAAAAATGAAGAAAAAAGAATCAATCCAATCATGAGCACTCCTTTCAGACGTTTGGAAAGTTGCACTTTTTGAGTCCTTGTTTCCTCTGCTTCCATGAAATTCACCTCGGTTAAAATCTCCAGTAACTATAAAACCAAACCGGAAAGATCAAGTAGATTGCCATGATGGTCAAGAACACAAACATAATAAATAATCCATTGCGAAGTAATGGATGTTTCTTTGGTTTTGCTGCTATACTTCCCCCAAGAAATGCTATCGCTACAACAAGTAGAATAAAGCCAAGATATTGGGTCGTGATTTGTGGGAAATAACTAGTGATGAATTGAAGCCATAAGCGTTCATAAATAGGTTGCGAGAAAAGTATTCCTAAATAGAGAAAAATTCCCATTAAACTTAAAGCTGCTGTTCCTTTTGCATTTGACATAATTGTTTCGCCTTTAAAGTGGTTATTTCGGTCCTTTCGGGCCCGGGACTTTCAACCGTCATATTGAATTTTTTAGTGTATGTTATCAAAAAAATTTATAGGTTATATTAGAATTAGTGATGGGTATTAAAAAGTCTTATCTCTCCCGCCAAAAATCTTGATACCCATCAAAAAATTCAATATGGCATGAAACTTTTTTTAATAATTTAAAATGTTTGAATTAAAAAAAATCTAATAATTTCTTCTTTGGGATCTTGCGATCTCGTTCTAATAACCGCAGGGGTGCAACTGCGATTGTATTAGTGTCTAAAAATTTAATGTAAGCAGTGTGCATCAAGGGTTGTATCGCTAAAATCAAGCACGGTCGTTTTGGATCTTTTTTATTATTGTATGATCTTTTTTTGGGTTTTATTTTATGAGGGATCTTGGTTGGATCCAGATCTCCTTTAATGATGTTCCTTGTCTTGATCATGTTTATCAGGTTTAATTTTTTTTGTATTCTAAAAAAAGTGGGAAATTTATTGGCTTCCTCCCTGGTCCATGCAACTTTTTTATTTTCAAGATCCAAGTCATCATGCCCCTTATTACCATTCAGAATTCTTTTCCTTCTCGAATCATGGTAATCCCAGGAAATTCAGTTTTAATTATTTCTTTCCCTTCCGTATCAAGTTTAAATATTTTATGGCATTCCCAGCAGAAAATTAATGCATATTTCTTTCTTTCTTTAATTGCTATTAATTCTTTAATAATATACCCACAATATGGACATTTATTCGTATCTGTTTTCTTCGCTAATAATCCTCTTAACCATTTATGATAGATTAAAATTAATAACACTCCTACTCCTGTTGCTATTAATATTAAAAACATTAAAATATCAATATTTATTTTTATCATCTCCTCTAAATCTCTTCCGTTTTTCGTTGATATTACATATAATTATAATTAGATCGAAATATCCTATTATTCCTATTAATATAAGAAAAACAAATAAACTGTCAAAACGAGGATATTCTATCAGGAGGAAAATCATGCACCAAACAAATGATATACCTATCCAAGTAATATTTATTAGGACTAATCTCAACCAGTCAGTTTCCATTCTATTACCTTCTCCGCATCATACTTCATTAATAAAATATTAGAACTCCTTTTCCACTTTTTACTTCATCATAAACAACTTGATATAATTCGTTAAACGATTCTAAGGCTCTTGTTCCCTTAACTTGTTCTTTAATCCAATCATTCTGTTCGATTTCTAATTTTATGATTTCTAATTCATCGAGTAATTTTGTAGAATTTCCAAGATGAAAGGAATCTTTGTAATCAACTTTGAGCAAGTAAAAATCAGGAACAAATATTCCTTCAGAATCGGAAAAATGAAATAATTGATAAAATCGGGTTGTTTTATTCCAGATTCCTTCATTTTCTATTTCATAGAATTCTTCATACGTGCATGGTCTTCCAGTAACAAGTAAAGCTAGCCATCTAATTAAATGTAATCCTGTAGTTCCGCCATAATATATTTTGTCTGTTGACCAACCACCAATATCTAATACCATAACAATCACCTCGGCTTATAATTCATATCATGTTTCATTCAAATACTTGCTCAATCATTCCTTTATCAGTATGATGGTGGGAAATTACCTTGTATCCATCTTTAACTAAATCCTTAGCCATGTCTTCCACTTCTTTAAAATTCGTGCATTCATCTGATACTATCAAGATTGTTTTTTCATCTTCTTTATTTTCTCGTTCCTTCATTAAATCACCTTATTCGTTTTTGTTTGGCTTTTGAATAATTTTTGATTCTTTTCCCGATATTTCCATTGGTTCATCTATTATCTTTTCAGTAATAAGATCATTATATATTAACTTTTTTACATTTTCTCTTTCTAAAGCATATTTCTCGGCAAGCTCCGTGAAAGACTGAGAGACTTTTTCTTTTAATGGTCGGGTTCCTACCATTTTGTGGAAATCTTTAATAATGTTATCAAAGATCTTGTTTTTGTAAAATTTACACTCTTTACAATTTTTATTACATCCTGGGCAAATACCTTCTTTATTATTACAACGAGCTTCGGGACAACATGCTCCAGGAAATCTTCTTGTTTCCAATTCTAAATCATCCCCCCTCTTTCTTTATAACAATTAGGACATATTATTGAAACCCCAGTTCCTAATGGCCCATGTTCTAGAATTGCATGGTTCCATTCATCAAAGGATAGGTGCTTATTACAATAATAGCAAGTGTTAGGTAATTTATGGATACTTGTCTTATTTTTACTCTTTTTTATAAACTCTTCCATAATTAATCCAAGTAGTTCTCCCTTGAATTGCTCAATTCTCTTCTTAAATTCTATCAATTCTTTTTTTGATTTTAATTCTATTTCTTCATAATATTTATCTATTTCGTTTTTTATTTCTTCCAATTTTAAATCACCTTATCCTATTCTTTCTACATTCCATTATTAATCAATATATTAGATTCTGATAGCGTTAAATATCGAAAACTTTGAGGTATTTTAAACCCTGGTAAATCATTGATTTTTATGGGTATTCGAAATTCGATTGGCCCAATTATTTCAATAAAAAAGACTTTTTTATTAAATCCATGGGATTTTAAATAATTTATAGTTTGATCATCTAAATCTATCAAATTATTAACATGATGATACGTGGTCCAGATACTTTTTCCGATATTAAAATATCCAGTAACTTGTTTTTTTGGGGCAACTTCATAAATGAAAGCTTTCGTTTTAAATTTTGTCAATTGGTTTATTCTGCTTTTCCTTAGTTCCCATTTCTTTACTCCTTGATAAATGAGCGAAGCAAATTCATTTTTAAAGGATAATAAAATGTCTTTTCCCATTAAATAGCCTCTTGTTTTTTCTGTAATTTATATAACTCAATAAATAATTCAGATAAATTTTCAAACAAGTTTGAAAGTTCATATCCTTTACATTGATGTTTTTTATCACAAGAATACGAGCACCCAGGAGAAATAGAAATACATTTTTTACAACAATAAATACCTTTAATTCTATTCAAAATGTTTGGAAATCCACAATTCTTACAAGATGGAAGTTTATCTATCATGTTTCTTCTTATCCACTCCATTAGAGCACCTTCAATTTTTTTTGAATTAATACTCTCTTTTTTAACGTAAAGTTTGAAGCATTTTGACATTCAACGCATAAATAATGGCACGGATCGCTTCGATATTCGCATTGCTTGCATTTAGAAATGATGATTCGTTTTTTAGGCATGAACTGATTAAAATCTTCACAAGTGCCACAATCCCCTCCTGCAGGATCGTAAAACGAATTTTTATTGTTAAATCGACAACGTTTACATTTACTCAATCAATATATCTCCAATTCTTTTTGTTTTAATTGAGATTTTTTGGAGCCTCTTAGATTAGCGTATCTCCACAACACGATATCGATCACTCCGAGTTTTTCATTAGTTATTTTTTGGATTTCCTTGCACATTTCCAAAGGATCGTTAAATCCAAATTTCTCAGCCATTCTGGATAGGTGTCTATCGGGTTTCACGCAATCGATCCCGATATTTCGTGCCAGATGAAACTTGTTTATATCTCCGATCCAAGATAATGTTTTTAAAAAAACAAATGGATTTATTGCTGCTAATACTTCCTTAAACCATCCCTCATAATATTTTAGTGCTTTTTCAATTGCTACTCGTTTACTTCCGTGTCTAATTTTTGATAAGTCAAAATCAATAAGAAAATTATTGTAAATTTTACGTGCTACTTGTTCTCTCATTCCTGCATTTAACACACACCAAATATATTCATTCCTAAATTGAAGAGCAGTTGTTTTCTTAATATTTAATGATTCAACCCACTTAATGTCGTTTTCAAACCCTTTAGAAATGATAAATTGCTTGGCTTTTTGATAAAAATCATGTATCTTCAATTAATTTAACCTCAACTTTTTTTTGAATTATTTTCATATCAATTACGGCTTTTTTCGGAATACAATATACATATTTAAAACAAGTTTCGTGATTTTCTTCATTCCAATCATATATTAATCCCGCTAATTTATAGATTTCATCTGTTTCTTCAATCAAGTATCCTATATAAGATATTATAGCCTTTTTGAGATTTTTCACATCATCTAACGTCAAAATATCTGTTTGAGTATAAGAATCTA
>RDOE01000121.1 GCA_011364975.1 Promethearchaeota archaeon
AAACTGACTTCTTTTTAGCTCCTTCACCTTCAGTTTTCATTTTCTTCATAACTCTCTTAATTACTCGATAGAAAGAAAAATTTAATATCACGTTCATTCCAATAAACCATACCATAAAACCATTGTATGGATATGGATAAAAGCGATATACAGAATTGTAAACACCAAATATGAGAAAACAAGCTCCACATAACATCGAAGATACTCCCCCATATCGATTATTAGCGCGATAACCTCTTATTCCTATGACATACATTAATCCCATCAATATGAAAAAACTTAACGATAGAGCTATATTGTAATAAGCATCAACTATTGTCCAATCGATCAATTCCCAATATGCCATATTAACCTAACAAATCGCGATTATTATTTAATGATATAATTAATCATCAAATAATTATTCTTTGGTTTATTCTTAATGAGTAGTTAATAAGAGATTCAAAAGGATGTCTGAGTTTAACAAGGATGTTTTTGATCTTCTCTCAAAAACTAAAAGAGAAGTTATACCATTATATTGCACGGGATATCCCGAATATACCTTTATCAAAAATTATTGTAAGGAATATAATATACAAGAACGTGTCAATGATTTTTTGTTAAAAGAAAAAAATTATTCAATCATAAAACGAATTGGTTTTGATGCGATTTCTATTTGGGATTTTAGAAGAGGATCGGGAGGTTTTAACATAAATGAAGGACGTTACGTCGATGGATGGGGAAGAATCTATAAAAACAATTGGTATTCTTGGGATGGTATTTTTAAGAATGAAGCAATAGTTGATTCTTGGGAGCATTTAAAGCTCCCTTCACATGAAGATTTGAACTTACTAAAAAATGCAGTAGATAATTTCAAAAAAATCAACTTATTTCCTATTTTTTCTTTGCCAGGACTTTTTGAAAAAACATGGCAATCTATGGGGTTAATTTTCTTCGCAAAATGTATCCGTAAAAACAAGTTTGAATTTATAGAAAAGGTCATTCACTATTTTTCTAATTATTTAATAACATTATTGAAAACACTCCAAAAATATAGGATTACAACCTATTTGATTGCTGATGATATGGGCTATAAAAATAGGGCCTTTATATCAAAAAGTTTGTGGATTAAATTATTCTTTAATCAATATCAAGAAATTCTCGAGATTGCTCATCAAAGTAAAAAAGCAGACAATAAAATCATATTGCATTCTGATGGATATATTTCCGATTTAATAGACACATTAATTGAGTTAGGTTTTGATGCAATCCAGAGCTTAGAGCCAGATGCTGGAGTTGACATTTTCAGATTATTTGAGATTTATGCAAAAAGAATAATCTTTATCGGAAATGTTTCAAACACATTACTTTCCTACGGAAAGCCAGTGGATGTGAAAAATTATATAATTAAACTTCTTACATCAGCGCATAAATACAATGCCTTTTTAATAGTTAGCCCAACCCAGCAAATTGATTCTTATGTGAATGTAGAAAATGTTAAAATGATGATTGAGACCACTAAACAATTTAAAATTTAAAATTATAATTGTATAAGCAACTCAAAAATATCTTATTTTAGTTGACAAATAAACCACTATTTATTTTCGTTATAACGCATGATATTTTATCTTTTCAGCAAAAAAGATACCTTTATCCACATATTATACTGGTTAATAAACCCATAATAACGTAGATTTTTATATAAATAATGAATAAAAAAAAATAAATAAATAGTACCAATCTATTTTAAATATAAGTGATGTGTTAACTATATTATATTCTTTTATTTAATATTTATCTAATAAATAATCTATATCAACTATGAGGGAAAATTTTGGAGCCCAGTACGCCAGAAACTCTTGATGATTTATTAAAAAAACTCCTTGGAGCAATTCCAGAAGTTAAAGCTGCTGCAATTGTATCTGCCGAAGGTTTACCAATCGCCTCTGCATTGCCTCAAGGTGTAGATGAAACTCGAATTGCTGCAATGACTGCTGCACTTCTTTCTTTATCCGAAAGAGCAATCATCGAGATGAACAAAGGGGATTTCGACCAACTTTATGTCAAAGGGAGTTCGGGTTATTTATTAATCCTCCAAGCTGGCCCTAATGCGGTATTAACGGTATCTACTACGCAGGATGTACGGCTTGGATTAATCTTGTTAGACTGTCGAAGAACTTGTGAAAAAATAGCTCAGTTAATATAAAAAATTTCCTAATTAGCCTTTACTGATACAAAAATCAGAAAATATTAATTTTATGCTTCATTCTCAATAACACTAATAGTTATCTGCTTATAGGTGTGTTGTAATTTTTAAAATTTATCAATTAAATGCTAAAGTGGAAATACCACCCTTCTTATTTGACCAACCAAAAGAAGTTAGTGCAAGAATCATTCTTCGGGAAGATTATGAAGGAATTATTACAAGAGATTATGGTTTCATTATTGCAATAGTAGACATTCTGGATGTAGGTCCGGGAATCATTATTCCTGGTAATGCAAACACATTTCATGAAGTAATGTTTTCAATTCTATCCTTTAAACCTATGATTTCTGAAGTAGTCGAGGGTGAGGTAGTAGAAATTGTTGACTTCGGCTCCTTTATACGGCTTGGTCCATTAGATGGGTTAGTCCATGTATCTCAGATATGTGATGATTATATTTCATATGAACAAGTGGGCAATCGATTTATAGGTAAGGAAACTGGAAAAATTCTTGAAGTGAATGATCAAGTTCGGGCAAAAATTATTGCTGTTTCTTTAGGTACAGGTCGTAGTGGAAAACTGGGATTAACAATGCGTCAAAAATTTTTAGGAAAAACCGAATGGATAGAAGCAGATATTAATGAGGTTTATGCTCAAGAAAATGCAAAAACTAATAAACCTTCTGAAGAAGATGATTAATAAAAAAAGCAGGTGCATCATTTAAATGAAAGAAAAAGCTTGTAAAAATTGCCATCTAATAACTAAAAATGAGCAAATTTGTCCCAAGTGTAAAACGCATTCCCTTTCAGAAGATTATACCGGTGAGGTAATTGTAATTAAGCCAGAAGAGAGTAAAATGGCTGAGGCTCTAAAAATACAATACCCTGGGAAATATGCGTTAAGAGTAAGATAAAATTCTTATCTTTATTTAAAAATTTTAAACTTTAAAATCCTCTTATAACTTATAATGATTCGTTTCGTGAATACTGCATAATTTTAATAAAATTATCGACTACTTTTTGAATTTTTCTGTCAATTTCCACCAATACTATTCCTTCTGGAATAGTTTTTTTTGAATCAGTTATAGGAGGTTGTCCATAAAAAACAATATTTTTAGTGAATTTTTTCAGAGGAATAACAGATACTAAGGGTAATACTAGTAAATCTTCCTCCCCTTCTATGATCTTTAATAAGGTTGTTTCTTTACTTTTTAGTATATCGATAAGTAGCTGAAAACTTTCCTTTTTAATTACACCTTTTGGGTTTTTAAATTCGATAATCTTTTCAAAAAATTCCTCACAATTCACTTTAATCTCATTTCTTTGAGTTTTTTCGTCAATAATGCATAATTTAACAAAATTTCTAAGATAATTATTGTTTAGGAAATCATGAGTAACAATATCACCAACCAAGTACAGATATACCTCCTCAATTTTCTCATGGAGCTTTCTTATTTCTGTTTCAATTATTGCTATTGTATCTGCCCGCGTTCCAGTAATTAACCGCCCTAATGGTTGCGAAAACTTATATCTTTGCTTTTCGGGTATTTTTAATTCATCATTCATGGTAATTGTTTCCTCATCTTGCTTTTTGCTTTATTATAGAGATTTACTGATACTAGCATTAAAATTAACCAACTAAAAATAGCTATAATAAAAAGAGCCAGGTAAATACCAACTAAAACATTCTTTATGAATAAATAGAAAATTATTGCTGAAAAAAGCAATATCACCTCAAAAATTAACATTATTTTTGTTTTGATTATATATTTACTAATGTCATTCATTATATTTCCAGAATAAAAAGCAAAATTTTAATTTTTATCATTCTTTACTCTTTAATAACTTAGAATTAGCTTTAAACTAACTGATTCACTTATAATTATTATATAAAAAAGGTTCAATATGTCTTTTAAAGTAGAAATAATTGAAGAAAAGAAAAATCCCTTAATAGATAGAAAAGAAATTACATTTAGGGTCGATCATTTTGGTGCAGGAACACCAAATAGACTCGAAATAAAAAAGAAAATAGCCGCTATGAAGAATGCTTCTGAAAAACTAACCATAATAAGAAAAATTTATAACACGTACGGATCTTCTTCCAATACAGGTGTTGCAAATATATATGAAAATTCAAAAGACCTCCAATTTTTTGAGCCTTTTTATATTAGGGTTAGAAATCTCCCTAAAGAGACCCGATCAGAAGTGTATAAGTTAAAGAAAAGGAAAGAAGCATATCATCATCTTTTTGAATATGAGTAAAATAAAGAAATTGATATAATATGACTGGCGTAACCAGATTTTATAAAGTTGAAGATGGAAAATTAGAACGGACTCATAGATCTTGTCCTAAGTGTGGGCCCTCTTTCTTTCTCGCAGACCACTATGACCGTTCATCTTGTGGTAAGTGTGGCTATACCGTATTTAAGAGAAAAGGAAAGAAGGGTGCTGCTACAGTTGCCAAAAGCAGAAGAACCCCCCGAAAACGCACTAAATCAACATAAATTTTCTACACTATCTTTTTGAAGGTTTTACAATAATTTCCACCTTAAATAGGTTGAATAAAGCGTTTTATTCTTCAAAAATCATCACTACATTTTGAATCTTTTAAAAAAAATAGGCTTAAGTCAAATTATTCTCACTAAACATATGTTATTTTTCTTGTTTAATTTTTGCGAAAAAATATAAAAAGATAAAATAACTAAGAATACCAGATTTATTTTTATTAGGTGATATACATAAAGTCAAAAATAGCGCTAGGTATTGAATCAACAGCTCATACTTGGTCTGTAGGGATTATCGATTTTGAAGGGAATGTTCTTAGTCTTGTTAACAATATGTATCTTCCTGAAAAAGGAGGGTTGCATCCGGCAGCAGTCAAGGAATATCACCTAAATAACTTCCATAAAGTTATTAAAAAAGCATTACATAACGCGAATATAACTCTAAAAGAGATTGATTTAATCGCATTTAGTAAAAGTCCCGGTTTAGGACCGATACTCAAAATTGGGGCACATGTAGCCCGAATTTTAAGCCAATTATTAAAAATTCCAATAGTTGCTGTAAATCATTGTATCGCTCACATTGAAATTGGACGATTAATGTGTAATATAGATGACCCACTGACTCTGTATGTTTCTGGAGGAAATACAATTATAAGTGCTTATGAGTCTGGAAGGTATCAAATATTTGGAGAAACCTTAGATATCCCTGTAGGCAATCTATTGGATATGTTTGCAAGAGATGTAGGACTTGCGCATCCTGGAGGACCCAAAATTGAAAAACTAGCTCAAGAATCTAATACCTATCTTTCGTTACCCTATGTCGTAAAAGGAATGGATTTATCCTTTTCAGGATTATACACTGCAACAAAACGATTAATCGAATCTAGCGACTATGGTAAAAAATTTACTCTTAATGACGTTGCCCACTCATTGCAAGAGACTTCCTTCGCAATGCTTACTGAGGTTACAGAACGAGCTATTGCTCATACAGAAAAAACAGAAGTCTTGTTAACGGGCGGAGTTGCTGCTAATAAAAGATTGCAGGAAATGGTAAAAAGTATAAGTGAAGACCATAATGCGAAGTTTGAAGTTGTCCCTCTTAAATATGCGGGAGATAATGGTGCGATGATAGGATGGACAGGAATCCTTCGATACAAGGCAGAAGGAGCCCACACAATATCTGCGACTCAAATAAATCCAAAAGAAAGGATGGATCAAATCTCTATTCCTTGGAGAAATTAGGAAGTGGTTGTATGGAATCTGAAGTTAAAATTGAAAAATTACTAAAGAAAGGTGCTGAAGCAAGCTTATATTATGGATTTTGGTTTGGTAAAGAAGCCTTATTTAAGCAAAGAATACCTAAAAAATATCGATTAAATGTCCTTGATACGGAGATAAGAACCATACGAACATTAAATGAAGCTAAAGCGTTGATAAGAGTTAAGACTTATGGGATAAATGTTCCCGCAATTTTTGAAATAGATTTTGAAAATTCCACAATCATAATGAAATTCATTCATGGTACAAAAATGAAAGATTTGATGTACTCACTTGATCTTAATAAAAAGCAAAAATTATTTAACGATCTTGGAAACCAAATCGCAATTCTACACATCAACGGACACATTCATGGAGATATTACTACAAGCAATATGATTATAACTCCTGAAGAAGATGTATTTCTTATCGATTTTGGACTTCATGAATATTCTGATACAATAGAAGATAAAAGTGTAGATCTTCATCTTTTAAAGAGAGTTCTCATATCCTCTCATGGAGATGATTTTAAACCATGTTTTGATGCATTCTTAGAAGGATACAAAAGTGAATATCAAAATCATAAAATTGATGATTATCACGAGATTATAAGAAATATCGCGGTAATAGAAACTAGAGGGCGTTATATCGAAAAAAAGCAAAGAAAATAGAATAAAATTTTTTCATACTTATTTTTAATCCATATATTAATTGTTCATTTAATTGATAAACACTTTAAAATTATTTACATCTGATATACAGTACTTTAAATTCATTTATATAAGGAGAGATAATTTTATAAGGAACTTTTACTTATAATTTAATATCGAAAAGCTGAAACAAGTTAAGGGCTTGGAGTAGTATATTTCTCTGGTTCTAATTAGTTCAACTATACGATAAATCTCTTAATAACTAATAAATTTAAGGTAATAAGGTTTGTCAAAGACTCGTAAAAATAAGCAAAAAACTAAGATGACTAATATAACCATTAATATCCCGGAGATCTATGATGAAAATATCAAAAAATTGATTCAAATGAAAATTATACCGAGTCGCTCCGAAGCGATAAGGACTGCTTTAAGAGAATTTATTCATAGCGAGTATGAAAATCTAAAATTACTAGGATATTTCGACGAATAATCTTAAAGATTAATATTATTTTATCGTCGTCGTCTAATTTTTCTTGCTTCTCGTTCAACTTCGCGTAAAACGACAATATCATTTACTCGTATTGGGCCCTTTACATTTCTTGTAAGAATGCGATTTTTATCTGCGCCCTCAAGAATTCTCACCTTGATTTGATTTATTTCTCCTGTCAATCCTGTCCTTCCAACTATCTGAATCACTTCTGCCGGAATGGATGTATCTTCCATTTCGGAGCCTTTGCCTTTATCTATCTTAACCAAAGAATGTCACCAAGCTACTTTTTTATCGTATTCAACTTTTTAATAATATCTTCCAATACACTATCATTTCCCGTTCCAGGACTTTCAACCGCTATAGAGGAGGCTGATACATTAATTCTAACTGCATTTCCCAATTCTTTCCTTGTAGCAAGGTACCCATAAGCTATTTTCTTCTCTTCACAAAGTAATGGCACATGAAACAAAATTTCCGGGGGAGTTACATCTTCGGCCATAACCACTAATTTAGCACTACTTCGTTCAATTGATTTAGTAACTTCATTCATACCCTTTCTTATCTTAGAGTCCCGTGCTTCTGAGATTGTTTGTAATGCGTTTTTTAATGCATTTCGTAAATCATCTGGAACTTTATATTTTACATAACTCATACTTTTCTCCTTCCAATATATAATATTTTAATATATTATCATAAATCATCGATTATAATGGAATAAATAATATAAGATATAAAATAAAATTTATGTTTATAAGTAGAAAAAAGAATTTATTTGCTCTTTATCACAAAATTTTTTTAGAATCCTTCTTTTTTGTAATTAATTTATAATAATACTATTTGTTTTAAGATATAATTTAACTATAAAGGTATATTCCACCATGATAATTCCGATAAGATGCTTCTCTTGTGGTAAGTTAATTGCTCACATCTACAAACCTTTTTTAGAGCTTATAGAGAAAGGAGAAAATGCAGAAGATGCGTTTAAAAAGTTAGGTATTCATCGCTTTTGTTGTAAAAGAATGATTGTAGGACATGTAGACTTAATTGATGATCTACTTAAATTTTCTCGTTTACAATAAACACGTTTTCTTAAGTGTTAAAATTAGTAAAGATTTACAGATTTATCTTTATTCTTTTCCGTAAAAACTTGTCCATCGAGTTTTACGTGGATTTTTCTTATATAATAGCATAGATTTCCTGCATTTTTGAGTGCAGAAATTTAAAATTGTTCCATCTCTTTTTATAAACATATGACCTTTCCCGATTGGAATGTCGTACCCACAAAATGAGCATTTTTTAACTTTAACCATGGTTATTCAACTCAAATTTTCTTAATCTTTATTTATCTTCGTCCTCTTTTGCTTTAAAGAGTTCAGCATCACCATATTTTACCACTAACAAATTTATTAGGGTCATATCATAGGTTACTTCATTACCCCTCACAGTTTTTCTCTTTTTTTGACCTTTTCTTATTGGGTTATAACCTATTCCTCGTTTTGCCACAAGAA
Source organism: Promethearchaeota archaeon (assembly GCA_011364975.1). GTDB lineage: Archaea > Asgardarchaeota > Lokiarchaeia > Sigyniarchaeales > SOKP01 > SOKP01. The sequence goes on from RDOE01000121.1 coordinate 8,592, forward strand.
TCTTTTTCTTCACTGGACCATGGACATCTTTCCTCATAGGAAATCCACTGGAATCAGAACCACCTGTAATTTGGAATTCAAAATTCGGAAATCCTATTAGTCCGCCATTAATGGTATCACCAATTTTCATTCCTTCAAAGCGAAATCTTTTTT
>RDOE01000122.1 GCA_011364975.1 Promethearchaeota archaeon
GAGAGAGAAAATTCTAATCATTCATTTGATAAGCATCCTTTAAGGAATGTACAATATTCCAAACTTTTGCAAATCTTCTCTCATCAACATTTGGTTTTTTTATCATCTTTAAACACCATTCCATTTGTTCGGGAGTTGTACTAGATTTATTATATAGACTTAAAGCATATTTAGAAAAATCTCTTACGAGGAAGTCAAAGATTTGATCTACGGTATCCTCATCAATATTGTATATTTCAGCATTTTCAATGATTAAATGGGCGTACACTATAAGTGAAAAAATCTCTCCAATCCCAGAAAGCATAAAATCCATATCTTTTTGCTGTTCAACGTTCGGAGTTGCTTTCACACCCATGAGATTAAACATCTTGATTTGTTCTAAAAATATTTTAACGTTAGGTAGATTATATTTCTCAAACGCAGGTTTCCAATCATGAAGGCGAACACTTCCCAATCCTCGAGTAGGTCCTTGGTTAAAAAGGTAAGTATCATCTTTAACTTGATCTTGTCGGGTTACTTCCTCATATCTCTTATGATTCATAAAGAAATTAAGCATGAATTTCAAAATTAAGGCAATATTCACATGAACTGTACCTTCCAATTTTGGTAAAGCGCGGATATCTCTTGCAGCACTTTCAAAATACATATCTTTCTCAAAACCTTTAGCCGCAATTACATCCCATAAAAGATTAATAACTTCTTCTCCTTGAGTGGTTGTTTTCATTTTCATTACAGGTGCATAGAGAAGATATCGACGATCTTTATCAGAAGCAATTCTCATATAATCAGCAGTTCTTAATCCAAATAATTTCATCGCGAGTAAGCGAGTATAGGCATCAACAAAATTCTGTTTAACGTGCTGAAAATCAGTCACATACATATTATAAAGTCTACGGTTCGCAGCATGATGAATGGCTTCGTAAAAAGCGTGAGTACATATTCCTATTGAAGCCCATCCTAAATTATATTTACCCACATTAACTGTATTAAGTGAAGCGTTCCATGCTTCCTCTCCTTTAGAAAGGATATCTTCTTCAGTTATGGGATAATCGTGAAGTGCGAAATTAGCAACAAAATTCTGGCTATCACAAACATTTTTTTTCAATTCATAATTTTTGTGCTTATAATTCGCTACGAAGAAAACATATTGGTCTTTATTCTTCATGTCATAGGCGGGGATATTACCTTGCTCATCAGCAAACTTACCAAAATTTGAAACCATTTCTGCTTCATTTCCATTACCAATATAATATTTCTCTCCATTTGCTCTATAAGAACCATCTTCTTGTGGTGTGAGAGCCATTTCTGTAGCATAAATGTCAGCACCATGAGCTTGTTCTGAAAGTCCAAATGCAAATATCGCACCATCTCTCAATAAACTTGCTGCTTTCTCTTTTGCTTTTTCATTTTTACTCATCCAAATTGGACCTAATCCTAGAATCGTAACTTGCCATGTATACCAATAACTTAAGCCATAAAATGCAAGAATTTCATTAAATTCACAAATTCTCCAAGTATCCCAGCGATAATTCTTGTTTTCCCCATATTGAGAAGGAGTAAGTAGATGAGCAAAAATACCATTCCTTTTTTGGAATTCTAAAAAGTCAGAATACCAAACTCTATTATGATCATCTTCCTTTATTTTAGCTTTACCCTTCGTCTCGAAAAACTCTATGGTTTTAAGCATGATTTCTTTTGACTTTTCATCAGGATAATACCGATCATGTTTTTTTGGGTTTAATAAAATTGTCATAATCAATTTTTACCTTAATATCTTCAATTAATATATAATATCCTAGAATAATTTTATAAATTAGTAAAATCTTACCATTCTCTATTTTCAGTAAAAAATTTTTTGATGATAAAAGATTTTATATTAATTAGTTATAATCAATATATGTGAAATCTGATGTCATCCGAATTTGAACATAAAATAGAAAAATATGCCGAAGTAATATTAAAAATAGGTTTAAATCTCCAGCCTGGACAGAGATTGCTTATTGGAGGTCCTACTTCTAGCTCTGATGGTATTTCATTTGAAGCAGCTCCATTAGTGCATGTAATTGCAAAAAAAGCATACCAAATGGGAGCACGATTAGTAGACGTGATTTGGGGGGATGAGCAATTACGTTCGATTCGTTTTCGATATGGTCCTAAAAATTCAATTAAAGAATATCCAAAATGGAGAATAGATGCAAGGTATGATATTTCTCAATCTGGAGATGCGAATCTTCTTATTATGAGCCCGAATCCTGATTTATTAAATAGTATGGATACTAGTTTGATTTTAAAGTTTCAATTCTATTTAGCTAAACATCTTAAAACAGTTTTAGATCTAGTAAGTCAATATTATTTAAACTGGTTAATAATTTCAGCACCAACTAAAGCTTGGGCAGATAAAATACTTCCAGAACAGCCCTCAATTGAACGAATTGCGAAATTGTGGGATATAATTTTTGATATTTGTCGAATAACAAAGGATGATCCTATTTCTGCTTGGCAAGAACATGATGAAAATCTTCATAAACGTTGTAATTACTTAAATAAGAAACAATACAGCGCATTAAAATTGACTTCTCCTGAAACAAAATTAACGATTGGTCTACCTAAAGACCATATATGGCATGGCGGTAGTGTAATGTCAAAAAAGGGAATAAAATTTATCCCAAATTTACCTACTGAGGAAATTTTTACAATTCCAGATAAAAACCGGGTTGATGGAGTCGTTAAAATTACAAAACCAATTTTTCATCAAGGATTAATTGTTGAGGAGGCTTTATTTACATTTTCTAAAGGAAGAATAGTAAATGCAAAAGCTAAAATTGGGGAGGATTTAATACTTAAAACAATAGATTTCGATGAGGGTGCACGTAGATTAGGTGAAATCGCTCTAGTCCCTCATAGTTCTCCTATCTCAAAGACAGATTTAATTTTCTATAATGGTTTAATTGATGAAAATGCCTCATGCCACATCGCACTCGGTCAAGGATTTAAATATTGTTTGAAGAATGGCGAGAATATGACTGAAGAAGATTATAATTCAGCAGGAGGAAACTCAAGTATTATTCATATTGATATGATGATTGGATCACCAAAGATGGATGTTGATGGAATTAGGGAAGATAATATTATTGAACCTGTAATGCGTCATGGAGAATGGGCTTTTGATGTTTGATTAGTTTTTCCTTAAAATGTTTTTAGAAGGCTTTCTCTTGCATTATAGAAAGATCAAGACCCCTTTAGATTTACTGTTGATACCACTTGATTTGATGGTATCATAATATTTTACCTGAGACAAAGACCATAGCTTTCTGCCCAACATTTCGACCCATATCATATTCATCAGCAAACTCATAAGATACGTCCCATCCAAGATTAGAAAAAAAAGGTGTTATCTCTTTAATATTGAGACCCCACTTTAGATGTTTGGCAAAAGGATCCTCAGTTTTACTATTTGAATTATCCATTGATGAAAACCATCTTGATTTATGCATAATATCTATAAATATTCGACAGTTTGGATTGCTGTAGCTTGCGATTTGCTTGAGGAGCTGTTCTACTTTTTTCCGTTCAATATAATACACTAACCCCTCTAGCAGCCAGAAGGTTGGAATCTCTATTGAAAAATCTTTTTTTATTAGTTTGGAATCCCAATTAGACTGCGAAAGATCTGCAGAGATACGAATTAATTTACATAGAGGTTGCTCATTTGCTAATATTACTTGTTTGTAATTAATTACTGGAGCTAGATCAATCTCAAAGATAGTATGAGAATTAGCCTTAAGTGGTTTAAATCGATAGCCTCTAGAGTCAAGACCAGCTCCCAAGATAACTATTTGAGAAGTTTTTTGAGTAAAACACCATTTTGAAAGTAAATTTTCCTCAAGATAGTGAGATCGTACAATAGGATAATCCATCTCAGTATAACGAATATGATGATTTAGAAATGATGAAATATCACCTGCAAGGCGTTCAGCATAAGGATCAATTAAAAGAGGTCTGCTTTGTTTAGCTTCTAAAGTCCGGTAATAAGCCATAAGGCGCGCAGTAAATGGAACACCTTGATCGATTTCAATTAAGTTTAAATCATCAATATTTTCACTCATTTTCTTCTTAAATTCAATTTGTTCGTTTTTTTCTTCAAGAATTGGCCTACAACTTTCTGATAAATATGGCTTATTGGTTCTAATGGCATCTACCACATTAAATAATTCTCTAATAACAAATGGAATGATTCCATCAGATTCGATATGAGTAAGTATCGTTATTTCATTATCTTTAATACCTATAATGTGTCCATTGGCTCTAATTGAAGATGCTACTAATCTCTCTTCAGAAAATAATCTCATATTATATTTTTGGCCTGAAAACTTAATGATCGCAGGTTTTAATCCTAACCATGGATCCATAATATCATTTAAATCAGAATTAATATCCCATTTTTCTGAATAATAAAGAATGTGCTTTTGGTCTTGAAATATTATCCCCGAATTTACAAAAGGTAAAATTTTTAAGAATTTAGAAAAAATTGTCTTATAATCAATTTCCATTCTAATTCTTACCTAATCATCAATTACTCTCTATTAGTTTACAATTATAATTCACGGAGATATTGGTATACTAACTCTGCAGCATTTTCAATTCCACTTAAAGTACTTATTTCTGGAACATTATGAGAATACATGGTAGGGATTCCTACTAATATTGATGGAATACCGAGCCATTTCTGGGTTTTCCCTGCATCAGAACCATAATACTCGAAAATACCATCTTGAAAAGAGATATGATTTTTTTCTGCAATTATGGCTAATTTTTTACAGCTCTCAAAATCGAAAACTCCTGTCCCAATTAGCTCCTGCCAAGTTATTACAGGACCGCCTCTTAGTTTAATGTCTGAATTTACACTTCCAGAGAAATCTGCTACTATTCCGATATCTATGGCGATTACGTGATCAATATTAATATGGCGTGAGAAAAATAAAGCTCCCTCGGTTCCAATTTCTTCTCGTGTTGTGCCAACAATATATAGGTTATAATCTTTCTGCAATTTTCCTTCCTCGTTTGATAGGTTATTGATTATCTTTTCTGTTAAGAGTATCAAACACGTCACTGCAACCAGATTGTCTAAAGAGTATCCTGCTATAATGTCATCATCAAATTCTGGATTTAATAATCCAAACGAGCCTGAAAATACAAAAGGTGCCCCAACGTGAACTTTATATAAATTTTTTACTTCATTAATATCTCTCGCCCCTATGAAAATTTTTTGCTCATGGGCTTCAATTTTTTCTTTATTTCTTAAGTCTTGAGGAACAGAATGAACGGATCTCCCTTCAATTACCCCTTTTATCCATTTATTGTCTTTGTTCAAAATCTGAATCTCTCTAGATACAATCCATCTTCCTTCATATCCTCCTCTTTTAGAAAATTCTAGAGTTCCGCTTTTGTTAATTTTGCGTATTGTTCCTCCAATTTCATCAAGATGAGCATATACAGCAATTGATTTCTTTGGATTCAATCCTTCCAACTTTATATATACATTCCCAAGAGTATCAATATTTACTGGAATATCTTTATTCTGCAAAAAATGTTCAAGTTCTTGCTTAAATATCTCTCCACGCGCATTCTCTAATCCTGAAGGAGCTCTTTTCACAGCAAGATTTTTTAATATTTTTAATATTTCCTTTTTATTCATCACTAGATCATAATGAGAAATTCATACTATAATTAATATTTAATAATAATATGATTATATAGGAAATTGATTTCAATAATAAATCATAGGAAAGAAAAAATTAAAAAAAAGGAATAAATAAAAATTGAGTAATATTCTGTTATTTTAAAGATTATTTCTTGTTTAGTTCGATTTCTTTTGCTTTGTCTATTTTATCATTATTTGGTTGACTAATATCAGATTTCGGGCCTACTTTTTTCTTTATTTGCTTCTCTAAAGCTGTGATCTCTTCAGAATAATGTTTATCGATTACTTCTTCTCTTGTTTGAACTTCAACACCTATGGATTTAGGCTTTTTCAACTTACTCTTAAACTTATGAATCTTACGAACTTGTTTAGGATATTTTAGAATTTTCTGATAAGCTAATAGATATCCTGAAACTCCAATAGCTGCTGCTATCCCTGCAATTGTGAGAATTTGAAAAAGAAGTACATTTTCTGGCGGACTAACAATGTTCATAGTTATCTGAAATCGTTCGAATTCATAATCATCTCCTGCATAAACGCTTATTGTCACTAAAAATGTTCCTACAGGTAAGTTCGAAAGTAAAGCTTCATAAACACCGTCATTATCTTCATCTGTAAGGTCTCCCTGACCATATGCCCAAGTGTATCTAACGGTTGCGTTTAAAACACTAAGATTAAAATCTAAATCATAAAGTCGGATTTTTAATCGATAGTTATCTCCTGGGATAAGATTTACTACAGTTTCTCCTGTAACTGTAGAAATATTAGTTTTAATTCTATCTACTTGAATTCTTAAAAGTGCTGAATAAGATTGATAATTAGGCCGTTGACAATATACTGTTAAAAATCTTACTCCAATGTCTAAAAGGTTTGTATCGATAGATATGGAATACCGATGGTTGAGTGGATTCTCTGTTAAATTTAATAAAAGACCTTCTCCCACAACCTGGATTGTAGCTCCAGTAATAGGATTTCCACTTTCGAAATCAAAGTAATTAATTGTGATATTTAATAGTTTCCTGATCGGAATCGAGAGTGTTCTATCAATAGTTTTATCAAGTCCATTAAGAAGTATGTCAATACCTGTCTCTTTTTCAATTATTTCTATTCTAACGATTAAGGTTTGTGGTTGATAATTAACTTTTTGAGCGTATAAGGTCAGCAGGTTTATTCCGAAGTTCAAATCATTTGAGTTGATGGATACATTATATTGATCATAAAATGGATGTTTGGTTAAATTTAAGGAAATCCCCTCCCCTACAATAATAACATTTGCACCATCTATGAACAAGCCTGAATAATCATTATAAAAGATGGATATATTGACAAATTCCCCTATAGTAACTTCTACAGATTTATCTAATGTTTTATTAACACTATTTAAGAATAGCTGTAAATTTGAAATCTTTTCAACGACTTCTATGGTAAACAAGATTGATTCTGACTTATACCCCTCTTTCTGAGCAAAGATTGTTAAGAAGTTAATTCCCTGCCCTAATTTGTTTGAACTGATTGATACATTATAGTGTTCATATCCTAAATTTTCAGTAAAATTTTTGTTCAAGGCCCCAGTGAGTCTGACGTTTGCTCCAGTAAGATGTGCTTTATCAATAAAATCCTTGAAGAATACAGTTATATTTAGAATTTGGTCAATTTCAGCAGTTATATATCTACTTGATGTTAAATTGTTAACAGTATCCACAAAAAGTTGCAAATATGCTCTTCTCTCTAACACATTAAGCTTTATATTTACGATTGAAGACGAATAATTTTCTTTTTCAGCAGAAACCACTAAGAAATGGACACCTATCCCTAAATCCTCAACTTTTAATGTATAGTTATACTGATTAAAAGTTGGATGAGATGATAAGGATCTCGTAATTCCCGAACCAGTAAGTTTTAGTGTCGCGCTATCAATAAAAACTTCTGTAAAATCATTGTAAATGGCAGTAATGTTTAAATATTCATTTACAGATATATTATAAAATTCAATACTTGCACTATTTAGTCCCTCTAGTAGTACATCTAAAGTAGTATCACGTTCATTTACAGTAATAGTAATACTTACTAATTCAGCTGTAAAATTTTGCTTTTTTGCATAAATTGCTAACAAATTAGCTCCTAAATTTAACAGGGAAGAATCGATTGAGACATAATACTGATTATAAGTAAGGTGTTTTGATAAATTAAATAGTGTACTACCTCCTCTTCGTAATTGTACAACTGCATTATCAAGGAAAGTATAAGTAAAATCAGTATATATTGCTGTGATATTAACTGATTCACCATACTGAATTTCAACTGATGTTGTTTGAATTTGTTCGAGAAAAATGTCAAGATTCGTATCTCTCTCAGTTACAGTGATAATAATACTAACTAATCCAGCAGTAAAGTTAACTTTTTTGGCATATATAGACAAAATGTTGACTCCTAGGATCAATTGGTTAGTATTAATAGATACATAATACTGGTCATATGTAAGATGCTTCGATAAGTTATATAATGTACTACCTCCTTTTCGTAATTGTACAACAGCATTATCAAGAAAAGTCCCTGTGTAATCTTTATAAATTGCAGTGATATTAAGTGTTTCTCCATAAGCAATTTGAATTGTACTAGTAGGATTCTCATTAAGAAACAATTCTAAATCAGTATCTCTTTCATTTACTGTTATGATGATACTTACTAAAGCGGCAGTATAATTTTGTTTTTTAGCATAAATCGCTAAAGCGTTCACTCCCAAGTCTAAATCTTTTGTGTTTATCGTTAGGTAATATTGGTTGTAAGTTAAATGAGGATCGAAACTAAATAGTATAGTTTCACCTTCTCTTAATTGAACAGTAGCTCCATCTAAAAAGGAACCCATATAGTCTTCATAAATAACGGTGATATTTAT
>RDOE01000123.1 GCA_011364975.1 Promethearchaeota archaeon
TTTTCGTTTTAATGTTTTTTTTTATAGAAGGAGTCTTTTTCTTGGTTTTAAACCTGAGTTCCCAATCATAATATGAAGAGGGTTTTGACATAATTAATAATAGCAATCTTTACTATAATAATCACCCCACCGCCAAAGTTTTCCAATTTGTTAAAGTAGGTATTCATAAAATAACGTCGGGTTTTTATCGTCATTCAATTAAATTCTTATTAAATAATTATACCAATTTTAGCGTTTAGAGAATTAAAAAGTAAAAAAATTAAAGATTTGTATTAATTTTAGTTTTCTTTTGCTTAAGGATTATAATAATAAACGCTATTCCTGTAATTGCACTGCAAATAATTGCTACTCCAATTATAAATTGTGAAGGCATAATTACGATACTTCTGGGAGTTGTGCTATTATCTACAGGGTCGGGAGGTGGAATTGTCCCGTTGATTTCATCGCTTAGACAGTAATCTTCTATTATGGCATATGCAATATTTACACACTCCACAATGCAATTTATGATTAATTCGAAAGAGTATACACCACCAGTGGCAGTTCCAAAATCAAATTGAAAAACATCCCCGATAGGTACTAATGTTTTGTTATCTGAGATTTGAAATTCAATAGAATTAGGGTCAGTAAGATTGAAGAAAGTCGTAACCTCTCGTTCAGTATCTTTCCCTCCTATCGATGATACTCTCCCAATATAGATACGATAGGAGTAATCCGTACGCATTTGGACATTATGCGTTAACAACATTCCATCAGTATATCGCGATACTTCGTAAAATTTCAAATTTCCAAACAAATTGGGAGGGATGATATCATACAAGCATTTGTGTTCTTGCTGTAATTGAATATGTATATTTATGTTGAGGGGACAGATTACATTCACTAAGATACTGTAATTTCCGCTCATCGCAGTGCCAAAGGGAATTTCAAACCAACCATCATCTTGAGAAATATTGACTTCTGTGTTGAAGATGTGGTATTGGAACGCCTCCGGATCTGTAACGGTGATGTTTATCATACAATTATGGGGAGTGACGATTTCTAAAGTGAAATAATAACAATATTCTTCAATGAAAATAAGGTCATCAAATTTTAAACTGTTGTAAGGCGCTAAAAAGGTAAAAACTTTATCAATTAGGACTTGGGGAGAATCGCTGGGATGTAAATAATTGATTCCGTCTATTGAGTCGCTCGGTACTTTATGTGAACTGAAAGAAATAAATTTCAAATAGATTCCACAAATAGAGCCTAAGAATAAAATACTAACACATAATGCGATTAATCCATAATACTTTTGATTATGAATAGCCATATACTCTCAACTCCTTGAATTCTTTAATTAAAGACTTAAGCACTATACACCGATCATAATCAATACATGAAAAGCAGGGTTGGTCTGTCCAAAAATAAGCTGATTGGTTTAGGCGTTCAATAACTAAGAGTGGAAAATGGCTTTTTGGGCAATCTAAGGCAGAATTACTGATTTTACCTTTTTTTGGTAATGCATAAGATAATCCGCATACATCACATTTTACGAAGCGTTTATAGTTAGTTGTTTTATACATTATTAAGGAACATTCACAACTAGGGCATGTTCCTACTTCTTGTAGTTCTTTCATAGTGGGTTTGGGGTTTAAATGATATTACTTAATACATCGGATTTTCATATTTAAAGGAAAAATTGAATCTCAAAGCAGTGCGATAAAAGTTTTTTAATATAACCCTATTCATTATGAGTTTTTAGATAGTTTAATTAGATTATAATACATATTTTCTATTTTTTCTTTTAAATAATCTAAATATATTCCAAGATCATAATGGTTGTTTTCGATTATTTTGATAACATACTCTCAGGAATGGAATTCTTAATTGCGTTAGGATCAATTATAGGATTATTAGGTCTCTTAGTTGGTCTAATATTCTTAATTTGGGGCAGTAGTCGAATGCGAGGAAAAATGTTAGGTGTTATTATTGTTTCCTTCCTTCTATTAGCGATTTGTGGATTTTCCACAGGAGTAAAATATTTTCGCCTTTTCTAAGAATTAATTTCGATTTTAAAAAATTTCCAAATTGATTAGTAATTTTAAAATAAGATTTAATGATATCCAATTGGTGGTTGTAAGCCACCAAGAGTGATACCAAATAGCGTGAAGGGTGTATAGGTGAGAAAACATCCAATCCAGAGTAAGAGTGCTCCAAAAAGGAGTGACTTTGTGTATATCTTATGATTCGCTAAGATTGCAAGAAATGTAAATCCAATCATTACCATTCCGGCCAGTTTACAAATACTTCCAAAGATATTAAAAATGTTCTGAAAAAAAGAGCTTGCTTGATAACGAATGGTAGATCCCAATAATGGGATAAAAATTGCGATAAATGCTATAATAGTAAAAAAAATTAATGTCATAGAGTTATTTTTCTTTTTTTTATTAATGATAATTATAAAATCATCTTGTTTGGCCATAAAATTCATTTTTATTTCTATTTAGACTCAATTTAAACTGATAATATTTAAAGAAAAATAATATGAAATTTTTCCTTTAAATATTCCTATCCTAATTTAAGAGAAAACAACAAAAAAAGGAGGTTTCTCTAAAATATGGCTCACAAATTAGTTGATTTTCCTATAATAAGGGAACGCTCATTAGATGAAGAATCATTAATACGTTTAAATCGCATACGTATGCGAGTAATTCGAATGAAGAAAGCTCAGGAGGAGATTCGCTTACGCAATGGGAATTAAGCTACAAAATCTTGTTATTCGAAATAAAATTGAATTCTCAGAATTAGCGTGTAAAATCATTGCAATTGATGCCCCCAATATCGTCATGAGTTTATTTAATTTTGCTCGAAAAGAAGGAGTAAATTCTTCTGGAGGAACCATTCTTGACAGAACGCAAAGACCAATCTCCCATCTCTATGGATTGTTATATCGCGTGAATTTCTTCTATTCCAAAAAGATTTTTCCGATATTTTGTTTTGATGGAAAAGACTCCGAATTAAAAAAACTCAACACTAAGGATAGATTAAATGATTTTCGCTTCACAGAAAAATGGTATCAACAAGCATATCAATCCGGAAATCGTGAATTAGCTAAGCAAATCGCACTTTCCAAAGAATATATGTGGCAAAATATCATCCAAGAATCTAAAAAATTGTTAAGTGCGTTAGGAGTTCCATTCATCGAGTCTCCCGCATCAGCAGAATCGCAATGCGCTCAATTAGTTAAAGAGAAAATTGCTCATTATTCTAATTCACAAGATTATGACTCACTACTTTTTGGATGCCCTCATTTACTTCAAAACGTTTCTAAATCACTGAAAAGGAAAATTCAAGGAAGATGGACATATCAAAAGGTTGTTCCATATGCTATCCATCTTAAAGAAACTCTAAACCATTTAGGAATCGATCAATTTCAGCTAGTTGATATGGCGTTGATGATGGAAACCGATTATTTCCCAGGTATTCGGTCTATTGGTCCAAAAACTGCTCTAAAATTGATAAAACAGTACAACACTATTGAAACAATAATTAAAAAAGAATATTCCAAGTACGATTTCTTAGACCTTACCCATGAAGTAATAATGAAAATTCGCAAAATTTTTCTAGTTCCTGAAGTGGTGAAGATTTCTGATTCATTAAGTTGGACATTTCCCAATGAGCCTCAAATTCTAAGCTTGCTTTGTCAAGAACATAATCTTAATCGAGAGCGAGTAGAAAATAATGTTACAAAGCTAATAACAAATTTTGAGAAATGTAAATCATATTTCGAAGGTAATTTTGGCAAACTCCGTAATCTGCAAACCACTTTGGATTCTACATTCATATAATTCTTTGTGGTAGTTTGACTTTTTCTTTATATATCCCTAATCTTTTCCTTTAGTAGTAAGTATTTCAAATCTTTTAAAATTTCAAATCTACCAAATGGAGTTCACTATGGTACAGCAATTAGGTAGTGTAATCCCTCGTTTATATCAGAGCCATCATTCGGCTTTAAATCTTAAGGAAATTAAAGAGATTGTGATTAATTATATATTTCGATATGAATCATTGGTTAATGAGAAAAATCAGTTGATTGATATGAATTCTATTCTTATCGATCGAATAGAGAGGGAAACGGTCGCGACTAAAATGCAAGTTGTTCGCATTTGTGGTCGGTTATTATATCAAGTAAGAGGATTAGCCTTTATATTGCGCTCAAATATGGTAAAATGGGCTCACACAAAAACAAGGCAATATCGAAAAGTACGCATTTACCTTCATAGAATACATAGAATTGCCCCAATTTTCGATTATACTCGTGCTCTTCATAACCTAAAAGTTCTTCATACTCTTTTTTCTCGTCAATGTTGTTGGCCCACAATTTCCACTCAATTAGCTCTGCTTATTTTCGTGACTGACAGAAATGATCCCCATCGCATCGATTCTAATACGATTATTCAAAAGAATCTACGAATTTTGTGTAATTGTTCGGCGTATGCGTTCCATAGAACTAGAAATAGACTTAGGATTAATAAAGAAGGAAAATTCATTCCTTCTAGAGAAACAGAATAGTAAAAAAGGAGATAATATTTTTTTAGGCATTTAAGTAATCCAAATCAAATCTTTTCCATATATCTATTCATTCTTTTATTTCTTTAAATTTCCATCGTGTTGGGGTTCTTGCATAATCATTCATATCCCAACAAAGAATTTTGGTTTTGGTTACCCGATAAAATGGAGGAGGATGATCTAAATTGTATTTTCTCATATAGTCCTTTTTAATCTCCTTAATTAGATTTTCATTTTTCTCAATTGATACCTTCCCTTCTATTATAATAACCTTAGTCCCACTTTCAGAGTGAATAACAATATGGGGATTTTCAGCTAAATTTTTACGATTTTTTGTTCCTGCACCTCCCCCGAAATAAAAATTATCATTAATCCATGATCCCCATACTGGAATTGCATGAGGACGACAATCTGAGCTTGTGGTACTTAACCAATAATTTTTTGCATCCTTCATCTCATCTTGTATAAAATCCCATTCTAATAATCCTACGTCTGATTTCTCAATACCATAATCAGGGATATATGGCCGATCACGTGTTTTTTCTTGCTTCTTCATTTAACTTGTGGTTTTTCTGTAATTTTGAATTTATAGTATTCATAGTAATGTAAAAAATTAATCATCATTGAATTTTGCATCCACTCATTTTTTTCCTTTAAATATTCATGACAGAATTGTCTTATAACAATCTAATAGAATAGAACCTTCTTGGAGAGCGTTATGAGTAGTTCTATGGAAGATTTATATCAAAAACTGCTTGCGTCGGGTATTTCTGAACAACAATTAGAGCAAGAATTAGAGCGTAAGATAAAAGAGTTCGGTGGATTCATGACCAGGCAAGGGATCCTTTTTATTATCGCGAAGGAACATGGCATCAATCCCTACAATGATGATTTTTATAAAGAGCTTGATGAGATGATCGATTATGACGAGTTTTCTATTCCCATTGCTGAAGTTAAAGAACATATGACAAATATTGTTTTATTAGGGAAAATTATATCGTTTGTCAGACCTTACGAATTTACCAGAAAGGATAGTTCTGTAGGTAAAGTAAGTTCTTTCAATGTGGCAGATTGGACTGGGATTATTAAAGTAGTCCTATGGGATGAGAATGTCCAAATTGTTGAGAATGGTTTCTTTAAAGAAGGAGAATTAGTACGAATCATTGGAGGGTATTCTAAAACGGGGGTAAATAATTCAATTGAAATCCATATTGGTAAAAAAGGACGCATAATTCTTGCTCCGAGGGATGTTTCTAAAAAATTACGGAGTCAATTAGATATGATCGATGAAAAAGTTACTCCATTAGAACAAAAATCTCCTAAATTTCTCATAAAAGATCTAGTGGATGAATATTCTTTCATTAGAAAATTACAAGGTAAAGTTGAGATCAAAGAATTTAAAGAGATCACTAAAAAATCGGGTGATAAAACATTTTTATTAAGGATTCTTGTATCGGATGAATCTGGGACTGTCTATGTGAATATTTGGGGAATACAAGCAATTGAAAGTCTAAAACTAATAGAAGATGACTGTTCTATATCCATCACTAATTTAGGCCTAAAAAGAAATCGCTATACTCAAGAAAAAGAATTGATTTTTACTAAGAAATCTACTATAATGATATTATAAAATCGTTCTATACTAAACAAAAACTTTGAATTTTATTTAAAAACGTAATCAGGACTCATAATATATAAAATTGAAGAATAACTTATATCACCCTATTTTCAAACCTAAATGCTTGCTTAAAAACTCCTTGATCTCTTTCCATCTTCCTTTCATTTTTAAATACTGAATACAAGCTCGTTCCCATTCTGATTCAGAGTTAGGTAACACTTTTGGATAAAAATCTAGAAAAAATTTGTAGACTCTATTTTGAAAACAAAGAAGCTCATCAAGCATCAACCATGAAATTGGCGAACCTTCATATAAAAAATTGGTTTCAATCAAGTCCTTAATTAATAAATTATAATCACAGAAGAGGGCTTTTTGACTAAACTCCCAATTATTATCATTATACTCTAATATTAGGTAATAAATTATGGGTTTACCTATCAAAGATAATCCTCCACTTCCTACAGAGATGAACTGAACGTTGTTATACTCTATTTGATATGGGATATGGCTGTGTCCTGCAATTATTATATCAGCAATACTTTGATCTATAGTTTGAATTAATAGCCTTCCTTCAGGATCAATTAAGAACTCTTGATTACTATATGGAGTTCCATGGCAAATCATTATTTTAGTATCATAGGAATTTTTAATTTCTAAAATAAGAGGAAGTTTTTCCAAGCTATTAACAATTTTTGAATCTAATTTTTTAGCAATAAATTGGGTTGGTCGATATTGAATTGATGTATTTATATCATTTTGGTGTTCTCTCTTAAAAAATTCAATTAAGCGATCTTCTCCATTGCCTCTAACACATTTTATGTTGAAATCTATAATTAGGTCCCATACTTTATTCGCACCAGGAAAGGGGATAAAGAGATCACCAGTGCAATAAATGGAATCAGGTTTCTCCTCTTTAATATCTTCTATAATAGCATTGAGTCCATAAATATTTCCATGAATATCTCCAAAAACTGCGACTTTCATTAATTATCCACTGTTAATCTTTTCAATGATTAATAGAACGCTTTATTTATTAACCTAAGAAAAGCCATTACCGGTTAGTTAGAAATATATTTAAAATCTATGATTAGAACTTAATAAATATGTATTCAATCTAAAATGTTTTCTCATCTAAAGCTTATTTATGTGGTTAAAAAATATTGAAATCTCAATTTTTTCTTTAAATAGGTATGATTTATTTCCTCTCTAAGTTCTTAAATAGAGTAGGAATTGAAGTATGACTTTATTTATACCAAAAGCATTATATGAAAATGAAATTACCAAAGTATTAGACGAGATTCGGTATAGCTATGGGATGTTAACTCGAAAAGGCTATATTTTTGGACTGATTGCCATAGATCAAGATGCCAAGATCATAGCTATTGATTCAGGCTTTGATAAGAAGTTGAATTATTGGGATTTGAGTTCCATTGGTGCAGCTTTATATGGTGTGGCCCGTCAAGCACAAGATTTTTTTGATACGGAAGAATTAATTCGAGCCACATTAGTGTTTAAAGATCTGTTGCTTTATGTGAAATCTGTAGGGGAAATTCAACTTGAAAAGAAAGGAAAAAGAGATATTTTGGTAATATTGCTCGTAGATAATGATGTAAATCTTGGTGTGTTGATTTTACAGATGAAAAAATTTGCTTCAAAGATTCGGCAATCAATCATTCAAAATCAGTCAGTCATGACCAAGCTTCAGATGAATGAAGATGAATTAAAAAAACATCTTCGTGAGCTTAAAAAGAAAGTATTCGAATCCACATAATTTCTCAGTGTAGGTGATATGAATAATGATGATTGATTCGAAACCTGAAGGGAAAAAAGATGCTGAATTTAGAAATGATCCTAGTAAAAACCATCTCAAAGAAATACTCCAATTCAAAATTGTGTATTGGGGTCCAGGAGAGTCCGGAAAGACAACCTCCTATTTTTGTTTGCGAGAAAAATTTAATGGTGTCAAGTTAAATAAAGGTTATTCTATAGAAACTACCGATGGTAGAACCTTATGGCAGGATTCAGTTCGATTATCCTTTTTCCTTAATTTAAGAGAGGAAAGATATAATATTATTGCCCAAATCGTTACGGCAACTGGACAAGAACGTTTCCTTTCTACACGTGAATATGTATTAGGTGGAGCAGATGGAGTGGTCTTTGTAGCAGATTCCGATCCCAACAAGATGGAACAAAATAAGCGCAGTTTTCGAGAATTGCGCAGTTTTACTAACGAGCGAAAAGTACCATTTCTCGTTCAGCTGAATAAACGAGATTTAGAAAATGCGGTAGATATTCAATATTTCAAAAAACAATTAGATTTACCTGAATTTGAGTCATATGAAGATGGAACACTAGTAATATATCCTACTGTGGCACTCGATGGGAAGAACGTTATTCAATGTTTTGAAGATTTAATGCTTCA
>RDOE01000124.1 GCA_011364975.1 Promethearchaeota archaeon
TAACACTTTTTTCGATGTTAATAATTTTACTATTTCAGATCCAACATTCCCATTAGCGGCTGTTACCAATATCTTTGAATCCATGATATTTACTTTATTTTTTTATATTTATTAATTAATGCGTTAAAGAATGTTATAAAGAAATTAAATTAATCTCAAATTAGAGTATTTGTAAGGTTAGTTTAAAACTATATAAAGAGTAATTGTTTAAATAGATCAATAAAACTTTCAATTAGTTAATTAATTTACAAAAAATTTTTTTTATTGCTAAATTTGAAGAAAGTTTAATAAGATGTTAAAGTTTCAAGAATTTCATCGATGTTATTCATAGCAACTGAAAAGTGAGCTTCATTCGGATAAAACTTGGCTGTACAATTTGGAATTAATTTACTGACTTTTTGACCGATTGATACAGGGACATTGATATCTAATTCTCCATGCCAAAGATGAACCGGAAGTTTAGGAGATATATCTTTTAAATTAAAACCCCAAGGTTTGACAAAAAGCTTTCCTTCATGAATTGGACCATCAAGACCTTGACCGAAGGCTTCATTTGCTTCTTCTATCATTATGCTTAAAAAATCGGGATTCTTCATCAATTTTTGATCAGGTTCAGGCAGGGATTTAATCGATTTTTCCATTTCTTTTTGTATTTTTTCTGGATTATTAAATGCTTTCATTTGATTTCTCATTATCATCTTAAACAAGAAAGGAATTCTGCGGGCAAAAAAGAATAGCATTCGATTCGAGCTCTTCATACCCTTAGTACTCATATCAGTGGGTCCCGCTCCAGCTATGATACCACAACATATTAATCTTTCAGGAATTTTATACGCACAAACTGATGCATATGGAGCCCCACCAGATATTCCTGCAACTATAAATTTTTTAATGTTTAAATGATCAGCAAGTTCCAAGATATCAGAAGGCCAATCTAATATAGTTCTATTTGATTGAAAATCAGAAAGTCCTATTCCCGGACGATCTACAGAAATAATTCTTACACCGTGTTCTTTAGCTTTAGTGGCTAATAGTTTTGCCTCTAGCCGGGATCCAACGTACCCATGGAAATAAAAAATTGGTTTGCCGTTTAAATCTCCAAATTCAGCATATCCAAGCTTGCGACCGTCATTTAATTTAACTTGTTGACTTTCTTTATTCAAATCACTCATAATATCTAGGTACATTTATGTCATTTAATAAATATTAAGAATAGATTGCTAATTGGATTTCCATTTATAAGAGTTAAATACAAATCTATTTTGTCAATTTCTTCCTTCTAAGTTTTCTTTTTAAATCTTGGGGTTCAATAGTCATTTTTTGCCCATGAAGTAAAGCCGCGACTCCAATTAATGGCTCTTCTTGTTCGCATCTACATCCAGGAGTATATTCTTTAGGTTCTTCGTAAGTAGTAATAACACCTTCAAAATTTCTAAGGACAACTCTCTTATTACCTTGAGAGATTACATAATCAGGCATTACAGGAATCTTACCTCCCCCTCCAGGAGCATCAACAACAAAGGTTGGAACACATAAACCAGAGGTATGACCTCTCAACCCCTCAACAATATCAATTCCTTGGGCAACTGTAGTTCTAAAATGCTCTAGCCCTATTGAGAGATCGCATTGGTAAATATAATAAGGTCTAACTCGTATTCTTACTAAGTCTTGTACTAATTTTTTCATAACGTGGATACAATCATTAACTCCTCTTAGTAAAACTGACTGATTGCCTAATGGAATGCCTGCATCAGCTAGCATTTCACAAGCTCTTTTTGAATCTTCAGTTATCTCATTTGGATGATTAAAGTGAGTGTTAAACCATAAAGGATGATACTTTCTTAGCATTTGGCAAAGTTCCGGAGTAATTCGTTGGGGCATCACCACTGGCGTTCGTGAACCTATTCTTATTATCTCAACATGAGGGATAGCTTTTAGTTTAATTAAGATTTCTTCTAACAAATTATCAGAAATTAATAGCGCGTCTCCACCTGAAAGTAATACATCCCTTATTGCAGGAGTTTCTTTTATATATTCAATACATTTATCAATCTGGTCTTGTGGTGGTGCTTTATCATGTTTCCCGGCAAATCGTCTTCGAGTACAATGTCTACAATACATTGAACAATTTTCAGTTACCAAAAATAGGACTCTATCAGGATATCTATGAGTAAGTCCTGGTGTAGGACTATCAATATCTTCATGTAAAGGATCTTCTAGATCACTCGGGGATCGATGCAATTCATAAGTGGTTGGAATTGCTTGCTTACGAATCGGATCATAAGGATCATGTGGATCAATTAAGGATAAATAATATGGTGTGATGGCCATTCGCAATTTATTTAAAATTTCAGGATCATCCTCTTCTTTCGTTAATGGAATGTATTCTTTAAGTTCTTCAAATGTTGTAATCCGATTTCGAAATTGCCATCTCCAATCATTCCAATCTTCATCAGAAACATTTCCAAACAATTCTCTACGTCTATTTACTCTCATGATAGTAACCAAAATTGAGATTCTTTAATTCTATAAATGAATACTCTATGTTAAGTTTTGGGTGTTTGTGGGAGAAATTCCCCATTAGAAAAAAGAGTTTATTAGAATATATACTATATTTTGTAGAATTTTATTCTTAGGATTTTCACACAAATTTATTTATAGAATTAAAGAATCTACTCAGAATGGTTTAATTTTTTCTTTTTAAGGATCGAAAGAATTACTCTAAACTATCGAAATATTTATATAATAATACTTACGATCATTCGTAGATATATACGATATTTCGTAAAATTTATATATTACTTTATGAATAGAGCTAAAGCAATATGTTAGAATGGATTATATTATTTAGTATAATTGGAAGCGTGGGAGCAATATTTGCTGCTAGTTTATTTGTTTTTTTGGGAGAAAGAGTCCAAAAAAAGTTAGTTTACATATTATTATCGTTTGCAACTGGAACATTACTCACTGCAGCATTGATGGGATTGATCCCTGAAGCAATTGAAGCTGTAGAAGAACCTCATTTAATTACAATAACTATCTTGGGTGGAATTATCTTTTTCTTCTTTTTAGAGAAATTTGTAATTTGGAGAAACTGCCAAAATAATAATTGTGAAGTACATTCACATGCTTCAGGTTCTTTAGTTTTAGTAGGAGATGCATTCCATAATTTCACAGATGGAATTGTTATTGCATCGGCATTTCTCACTAATTTTTATATTGGGATTGCTGCAGGTATCACGATTTTAATGCATGAGATACCTCAAGAAACTGGTGATTTTGCCATTTTATTACATTCTGGTATGTCAAAAAAAAGAGCACTTTTATACAATTTATTATCAAGTTGTACTACTATCCCATCTGCAATAATAAGTTATTATATATTAGATGTGTTTCAAATTATTATACCATATTTTCTAGCGTTTTCAGCATCTAGTTTTCTTTATATTGCATTATCCGATTTAACCCCAGAATTGCATCAGAAAACTGAAACTAAAGAAATAATTAAACAGTTAGCATTAGTGATGTTAGGGGTAATTATAATGGTTTTGCTTTTATCTGTTGGAACACATAGCCACTAAATTTTATAGGTGTAGATTATGCAAGAGATAGATTATTTAATATTAAAGATACTCTGCAGAAATAATAAACCCGCGAGATTGAAAAAGATACATGAAGAAATCAAAAATCAGAAGGGCTTAGAAACCCCCTTTTCTACTATTAATAGTTCTATAGAAAGGCTGGAAAAATTAGATTATGTTGAATGGACCAGATATTATCCAATAAAGTTAACAGAAAAAGGATTAAATTTAGCTAAAGAATTAATTCGGCATGCGCAACTACTTGAACTATTTCTTTATAATGAATTAAAGTTAAGTAGGGATGATGCGCATTATGAAAGTGAAAAGTTGAATCTACTTTTATCCTGTGAGACAATCAATAAAATATGTGAAAAATATAGCCATCCAACAATTTGTCCATGTGGCGAGGAAATTTTAAATTCAAAACATTGCTATTGTTTAGATGAACCAAAGAAAATTAGATAAGAATTTTTCATAAGAGTTCTTATTTAGGATTATATATTTATCTTTTAGAAAATTTTTCTTTGAAAATTACCTGTAAAATACTCGATTCTCGAAGGAGATCCAATGTTATTTGTGCATGATTTTTAGTATATCCATTCCCAATAATCATTGTTACATCTTTTCCTACTCCCTCGGCACCTAATGCTGCTTTAGTAAAACTTGTAGCCATAGAAAAGAAATACACAATTCCTTCTTGCCTTACTGGAAGAATACTAGACATTTCCGTATTAGCTATGCTTAAACAATTAATCGAAATATCCACTTCTTGATTCCTGTTTACTTGTAAAGTTTTTTCGAGTACTTCAATAGGATTAAGAACGTTACAAATTATAATATCATCACAAATATTAGTTTTTTTAAGAAAAGCAGCACGCTCTTCATTTCTTACTTGACCAATAACTTTCCCTCTATTACCAACCATCTTTTTAGCCATATAACAACACATTAAACCAGATTTACCTGTTGCTCCTAAAATCAATACTGTATTTCCGGATTTTACTAATTTCTTAACTTGAGCTGGGGCACCAGCTACATCCAGAGCTGCTAGGGCTAAAGTATTTTCTAAATCCTCGGGTAACTTTGCATAAACTCCACTTTCAAAAAGGATCGCTTTTCCTTCTATTTCCACTCTATCAATATCAGGTTCAATTTTCTTTATTTTATCAATTTTTAATGGTGTTAGTGAAAGTGATACTAATGTAGCAATTTTATCACCTACTTGTAAATCGATTTTATCCATCAAATCTATTCCTATTTTTTCAACTGTTCCAATAAGCATTCCACCAGATCCGGTTACAGGATTTTGCATTTTGCCTCTCTGATTGACAATTTCGAGAATTGTTGTTTTTATTTTTTCAAGATCCCCTTGAGCTTCTTCCTTTAACTGAGTAAAGCTTGCAGAGTCTATATTTAAATACTCGACATCAATTAAAATCTCATTATCATATATATCCATATCATTGGATATTTTCATCGCTGGTTGTGGAAGTGTCCCCTTAGGTTGAATGACTCTATGAGTACCATATTTAGATCCTTTTACCATAATTTATTCCCGATTATTAATAAGATTCAAATTTAAATTTATTTATAGTATGTAAATTCCAATTTTAATTATAATTTTCTTTTAAAAGATAATCTATTTGTTAAAAGAGATTATATTTTGACAAAGTCTATTATACAAATAATATAATTTAGTTCTATAATTATTTATGAAGTATAAGCAACTGTTTTTATTATTAATTATTCTATTGGTATTACCCACACTTTTGCCCAAATTAAATCAATTTTATTCAAATACTAAAAAAGTAAATCTTAATGTTAGTGAATTAGAGGACCATACTCAAATTCAAAATTTAGAGTTAAATTGGTATCAAATATGGGGAGGATTGGAATATGAATGGGGCGGATATTTGGTTGTAGATTCTTCTGAAAATATATACATCACTGGAAGTACAGAGAGTTATGGAAAAGGTAGTAGAGATGTATTTCTAGCAAAATATAATAATTTGAGTCAATTTTTATGGAATATTACATGGGGAGGTCCAAAAAGAGAAGATGCTTATGGAATCGCTTTAGTTAAGTCAAATAATGTCTATATAGTTGGAGGAACATATAGTTATAGTTCAGGAGGATGTGATTTATGCCTTATTAAATTCAATGAGAATGGATTACAACAAAATAATTTCACTTGGGGAGGAAAATATGATGATTATGGGACATCTATTGCAATAGATAATGAGAATAATATATATATCACTGGAATGACTAATAGCACAGGTCTTTATGAAAATGATATCTTTTTAATTAAACTAAATAGTAGTTTATTAATCGAATGGGTTCATACGTGGGGTGGTTCTAAATTTGATATGGGATATGATATTGCTATTGACAATTTCTCAAATATTTATGTTGGAGGCAGAACGGATAGTTTTGGTTCAGGATCTGGAGATATATGTGTTATAAAATATAATAATTCTGGAACACAAATCTGGAATCGAACATGGGGTGGAACTAGTCATGATTATTGTTCAGGAATTGCCATAGACTCCTCAGATAGTATATATATTGCGGGAAGTACAAGTAGTTATGGTTCAGGACAGTTTGATATTTGTTTATTAAAATATAATCATACAGGATTAAAGATATGGGAAAAAATTTGGGGAGGTAATTATAATGACGAGGCGAGAGCTATAGCGATAGATGAGTCAAAAAATGTTTATATTACAGGAGAAAGTGGAAGTTCCCAAAATCCAGAAGGGAATTTATGCTTACTTGGATTTAATTACTTAGGGGATGTTAATATAGTTAAAACATGGGGTGGAAGTGATAAAGATATAGGCATATCTGTTCAGATTCAACCTAATTGTAGTTATTATATAGGAGGATGGACAGAAAGTTACGGAGATGGAGTACCGAATATAGTTCTATTAAAGTATTCAGAAAGTTCTGGTGGCGGAGAATTACTAATTTATGGATTTAATGAGCTTATTTTAGTTATCTCAATCTTGGGAATCATCTTGATAAAAGTTGCTAGAAAAAAAATGTTTGAGATAAGGGTTCTCTAATTTGTTCAAGGCTGACTTACCAGCATCCATTACTCTTAACTTCTTTTTAGCGTTACTTATAATTAAGACTATTTATCTAATATGCAATAATTTTCTAGCTTCTTTAGGAGAAGCTATCTCTCTACCAAATTCATGTGACATATTTACCACTTTATTAACTAAATCTCCATTACTCTTAGCCAAAACCCCTTTCGATAGGTAAATGTTATCCTCGAATCCCACACGTGCGTGGCCTCCCAGAACTATTGATAAGAACACCATGGGAAATTCATATCTTCCAATAGCACATACAGTATAAGTTGATTCTTTAGGAATACTCTCAATCAAATAATTTAAATCCCTTGGAGTAGCTCCAATTCCTCCAACAACACCTAATACAAAATTGAAATGCATAGGCTTCTTTAGATATCCTTTTTTTTGTATCCTTAGAGCCATATCAATCATACCTTTATCGAAACATTCAAGTTCTGGTTTAATTCCTCGTTTATTCATTTCTTCAGCAAAATTAATGATATTTGATTCGGTATTAATAAAAATATCATTTCCTCCAAAATTCATAGTTCCGCAATCTAGAGTCGCCATTTCAGGAGCAGGATTTAAATAGATTGGTTGGAGGCGCTCTTTGTCATTCATACCCACAGCTCCACCTGTAGAAGGTTGTATTATGACATCAGGGCATCTACTATGAATTTCAGCAAAGCAAGCTTTAAATCGCTCTAAACTTTGGGTGGGAGTTCCATCATCTTCCCTAACATGTAAATGAATAATACTTGCTCCTGCGTTGTAAGCAGACTCTGCCTCTTTCCCCATTTCTTTTATAGTATAAGGAATATTTGCATTTTGTTCTTTTGTAACTTCTGCACCACAAATTGCTGCAGTAATTATTAATTTCTCCATAATAAGTTCTCCATCGCATAATACCAAGAATATCTAATAAAAATTTATTTTAAAAATTTGGTGATAAATAAAAATCATTATTGCATTTAATAATTGACAACTCTTATTATTAAGTTACCATACTTTCGGGGAATTATATTGAAATAAAAGATAATAACTTAATAACAGATAGCTCTATTGAATTGGAGGATGGTAGATCTAATTTTTTCCAAATTGATTTATTGAAAGCCTTTATGATCGCATTCGTTATTATTGATCATGCTTTGGGATATACTGCTCATCAAGGTCTTGGATTGGAATTATGGGAACGAACGTCTATTCCAGTATTCCTAATAATTTTAGGTTTTAATATGGGAAAATCTTTCAAAAGACAGGGCGATTTATCCTTAAAACAATTATATTCATGGAATTATTTTAAAAAGAAACTCTTGCGTTTTGTTTTTCCTTACTTGATTTTTTATATAGTGTCAACAACCGTGGGTTTTATTATATATGGGGCTAGCTTTCCAGAAACATTCGCTGAAAATTGGATTTTAGAATATATAATATTTCAAAAATCACTCTTAGAAGGTCCCGGTAATTGGTTTATTCCAGTACTTTTTCAATCTATAATTCTGGTGCCATTACTTTATAAATTATTTTCTAAAAAGCCGATACTAACTCTAGTATCCTGCTTTGTTATCGAAGTTTGTATGCATTTATTTTTATGTTTCTACATTGGTCCATCAAGTAGCATTGATAACTTCTTTCGTGAGTTACCTTTCCGTCAAATAATATTACTATATTTGTCTGCTATAGGTATGGGAATTTGGTTTTCAAAGAATCATAATGTATTTAGTTTCAGAAATTTATTTGTATGGATTTTATTCCCAGTTAATTTGATATACATGATAGCGTGGGATTTTTTTAACTTCCGA
>RDOE01000012.1 GCA_011364975.1 Promethearchaeota archaeon
CCATCACATCGAAAAGTTAATTATATTAGAAAAATCTGATTCCCTAAATGGGATGTTACCTCCCTTCTCTATGACCATTGCTTCAGCATTATATCCCTTAAAGACACTTTTTAGAAGCTATATTGTAGGATTAGGAGGTAGGGACGTAACCAGAGATGAATTCGATATAGCGAAGAAAAAGATGGAAAAAGTGACTGACATGAAAGGACAATTATATATGTATCTTGGTGTAAGAGAAACTAAAGAAAAAATACATGGGGTGGAACGATAATATGGCACAACCAGAAAGAAATATCATTAAATTTGAAGATATTCTTGCTAGAAAAGAAAAAAGCAACGTACTTTTTCTAAATTATGATAATGAAGCGTTTATGAATACAGGTATTCAGGAGTCTGGTGGAACACCCCCTTTTGCTAGCACAACTACCGGTCCTGGTGGCGAAAAGATACCAGGTAAGATTGGAGTTAAGCAAGATTTAGTTACCCCTTTTGCTTTTTTTGGTACAAAATCACTTTTTCTGGCAACCGTCAATCCAGCATATCCTAATGATTTTATGGGAAAAATAGCTGAAGCTTTAAAAACAAATGGGTCAGCGTTTATACAAGCATATAGTGATTGTATGCGTGGGTGGAGACATGAAGCAAATGAAGCAATAAAGATTTCAAAATTGGCAACGGATTGTGGATATTGGCCACTATATACGGTGAGAGTGAAAGATGGCGTTCCAGTTTTTTCTTATTTTAGAGGATTAGACATAGATAAAGATAAATTTGTAGAATATTTAAAATCGATGGGACGATTTAGGCACCTATTCAAACCCAAATTTATGGAAAAGGAAATAGATGAAATAATCTATTTTACCGAACAGCGTAATAATCGATTAAAGGGATTAATAGAAACCTTTGGTGCAGAAAAACCAATTGATGTATATAGAGTTAATAGAAAAACTCTAGACCCTCAAGAGCATTTGCTTCCAGGTCATGGATTATGTCCTGGTTGTGGGGCAGGTATGGTACTCAATCAGATGGCAACTGCTGCGTATGCAGTTGCGGGAAATAATATTATCTACGTTAACAATACGAGCTGTTCAGAGGTGTCTACTTCTAAAGATTTTGTTACATCTTGGAGAGTGCCTTGGGTTCATCACTTATTTGAATCAGGTGCCACTATAGCAGATGCGATTAGTACTTCTTATAAAATTTTAAAATCTAAGGATGAATTTGACGGAGAAGTGCCTTACCTAATTCACATTGGTGGTGATGGTTCCACTTACGATATCGGATTTCAATTCTTAAAAGCAGCCCTCATTAGAACGAGTTCCTTTGTTGAAATGAATGAATACCTAACCTCTCAAAAATAATATTACTTTTAAATCTTTTTTATTAGAATTACTATAATCAAAATCTTATTGGCAATATTTTTTTAACAAGTGTAAATAACATTGAGTTTTGAAAAAATTTATCAAGAATACGTAGATAAATATGGTGAGCGTTCTAACTTATTTGAAATTATTAAAAAAAAGTTTCAAATTAAATCTGTGCTTTATCCTGGAAGCGCCTTACATCTAACTCCTTCATTCTATTTTCCCATAACGGTCTATATAGATACTTACAGTAAAGCAAAACAATTTTTTTCTAAGAAAGGATTAATCGATTTTGTATTGGAAAGGAAAAAATATGAAGATTACCCAATAATCAGATTTTATCCTTATGATTATAAAAAACCTATTCCTGAGGACCAAAATAGTTTTAACCTTCTCATCTCCCTATATGCTGGTTTCATATCAAAATATTGTAAACGATATCTAAAGGAAGGAGGGATTCTACTTGTGAATAATTCTCATGGTGATGCCAGCATGGCATCAATTGATCCAGAATATGAATTATTCGCAGTAATTAATCTAATAAATCGTAGATACTATCTTTCTCAAAAAAATTTGGATAATTATTTTATACCCAAAAAAAGTATTGCGATAACTCCTGAATATCTTGAAAAATGGCAGAGAGGCATAGGTTATAAAAAATCAGCAAGTCTTTATCTTTTTAAGAAAGTTTAGTTTTTAAGCTTGTTATAAAATTATAATGTATTGTAGTCTAAAAACCACTTTAATAGAGAAGTACCTTAAGTTATTCATATTGGCGGAGATGGCTCTACATATGATATAGGATTTCAATTCTTAGAAGCAGCTCTCACTCGAACAAGCTCTTTTGTAGAAATGAATGAATACCTCTAAGAAAAATAACCTAATTTTATTTATTTTCATTTATTAACAAAACTAATCATTATAAGTCATTTAAATAATCACATATTGATAACAGGCGCTAATTCTGGGATTGGGACTCTATTCTATGTGATATTCCCATAAAAGTCAAAATTAAAAATGCAATTAATGGGCCATTCTTGCATATTTTGAAAATTTTTCATTTTTCTGCCATTTAAGATAAAATGGACAAATTTATCCTTAAAAAGATAAAACTATATATAAGAAAATAATAAAATATGACTAATTATCTAAAAAATTAGATTAAAAATATAGGTATTTGTACATGAGTGAAACAGAGTTAGATACTGGATCGAAACATCCTTGGTGGCGTTATGCTTCAAATAGTTCATTTCAAATTACCGCGACCGTAATTGGTGCCACTCAAGCCATTTATTTATATTACTTTTACTTTAACGTGCTTGGGTTAGAACCGGGGCTTATTGTCCTTGCCTTAACAATATTTACTATCTATGATGCAATCAACGACCCCATTATCGGATTTCTTGTTGATCGAAATACTCGATTGACCAAGCGATGGGGCCGTCGCTTCCCTTGGATTGTAATTGGAATTGTCCCTTGGACACTCTCCCTATTTTTAATATTTACAGCACCTACAGTAAATCCTGCAAATCCTTGGCCTGTATTTTTTTGGTTATTCGGTTCATTGATTTTAATGGATACATTCGGGACATTAGTTGGAATCAATGTGAGCGCTCTTCGTCCAGATTTATTCCGTACTGAAAAGGAAAGACAAAAGCTAACTTGGTGGTGGACTCCACTAGATATGATTGCTCAAGCTCTTGGATTTATACTTCCTCCTCTCTTCATTAATCCATCTGCTTTAAAGGCAAGTTATGGTTTAATGGGAACCATGATGTCTATTATTTGCCTTATCAGTGCCGTTCTCTTTTTACCTGGTACGACAGAAACCAAAGTTGTGAAAGAAAGATATTTTACAGGAAAATATGAATCTTTTAGTTTCTTTTCAGGAATGAAAGAAGTGCTTAAATCAAAAAGTTTTATTGTATTTTTCATAACGCTTACAGCATTCAATATGACGATAAATTTATTAATGGGTAATGCTCCTTTTGTTAATACTTTTCTTCTTAGGTATGCCGCTGGGGATGAAATTATTATATTTGTTATATTTATGGTGGGTGCTTTTATAGCATTTCCTTTCTGGATACTCTATCTTAAAAAAATTAAAAATAATAAGAAAGTGCTCGCTATAGGCGGATTAGCACTTGGAATCACCTTATTTCCATTAAGCTTTTTCCAAACTGAAATAGATTTATATATAATGTTATTTATCCTCGGAGTTGCAATGGGGAGCATGTGGGCATTCTTTTATACCATCATTCAAGCGAGCGTAATTGATGATTTTGTAGCTTCTACAAGAAAAAATCAGAAAGGAATTCTTCTTGGTGTCTCAACGCTACTAGGACGGTTAGTTGCCACTCTTGATGAGGGCGTTATGGCTTTGGTACATACTACTACTGGTTTTCCCGCTGGATCAGAAGATTATGCAGGTTTAGTCACCGCAGTTAATGCAGCTGGAGGAGATGTTAATTTAGTACTTTTGGGAATAAGACTTCTTTTTGGTATTATTCCAAGCATCGTTATAATTGTGGGTACATTCGTGTTTTGGAAATATTTCCCTCTAACTCAAGATAAAGTATTAGAGAACAAAAGAATATTGGAAGAACTTGGTTTTTAAAAAACTTTTTTTTTAATTTTTTCCTAAGTTTTAAGAAAGTATGTTAAAAAATACAGGAAATATCCCCCCAAAGTCAATTAAGAAGTCTGGTTTGTTAAAAGTGCTATTATTGGAGATAATGAGGGGATAACCACTTCAAATTCTATTAATAATCCTGATTTCTTAAACTCTGGTTGAGAATAAAGTTTTTCATGAATTCCATTAAAAATTTCTATTATATTGAAATCCAGTTCATATTTGGATAAATCTATAACAATTTTTGTTTTTTTCGCCCTACTTGTTAAATTATATGCTAAAATGACACCGGTTTTATTTTCTTCACTAACATGAAGATGAATATCATAATTAATACCATAAAATGTTCCTCTAACTAATACGGGTTTTACTTTATGATAAAGAGTCATAGCTTTTTTCAGTGCTTGATATTTATAGCTCTTACTATCTTTTAATCCCCCAATTCCTATATGTCGTGCAAGAGAAGCATACCACCAAAATTGGAGCATGTTATCATTATCACTATTCTCGTTTATATGCAAATAGAGAGGAATAGAGTAGGCTAGGTTATATTCGAATAATTGTGTTGCTCTTCCAGATAATAAATCTTGCATTGGATTCCACATGCATTCAAAGCCCCAATTTTCGTCAAAACTATTTGAAAGATTATGTTGATAATATAAAGGATGGCGTGGTTTTACTCCTCTATCATGTGCTTCTATAAGAATTTTTGGATATCGTTTCTTTACGTTTTGAACTACTTTAATAATGTTTTCTGCATGAGTTTGTCTTCTCATTGGTACTTCATGCCCATGTTCCTTGCTGAAGCAACCGAGATCGTCTGCCATAAACATTGAAAAGCCTGTAAAATCAAACATAAAAAAATCAATTCCATCTTTTGCTAGTTCTAATATCCTTCGGGTTTTTTCTTTAATCCAATATTCATTAGCACAAACACAATAAAGGTTAATATAAGGATCAGCAACAACTTTTACACCTTGTTTTGTTCTCAGATAAAATTCATCAGGTTCATTTTCCCCTTCAAAATTCATCATAAGATGCAATGCTAACTTTAGACCATATTTATCATGAATTGTTTTTGAAAATTCTTTTAATGATCCAAATCTCTCCTCATTCCAAATTTCAGAACCAAGTTTAGTATTCCAACCAGGATCTAAATACAAGGATTCAGCTCCAACATCTCGAGCAATTTCAGCTTCTTTATATAATTGTTCTAAGGTATATGGTTTATATTCAGTGCTATCTACAAAAAAACCTGTTTTCTCTGATACCCACCCTAGATTATATAACTCATTCCAGTGAACCGGCGGATTATAATAATTCTTGTATTTATGGCCATTTTCTTCAAGATGATTTCTATAAAGATAATACCCCTCTTTATAATCACCTTCATAAACAATATATTTTGTAGCACCAAAACTGTATTCTTGATTCACATCCAAAAATGTAGCTAATTCTGGAAAACCCTCATAAAAATAAGTTCCACCAAAAATTATAAACATATCTTCAGCGCCTCTCCCCGGTAAAATTTGGGAGTTTCTACTAAATCGAGAAAATTCTATATCTTTTTGATTGTATTTACATATTAGTAACCCACCATTCTCTTTACCCCAAAGCCACCCTTCTGAACAATATCCCGGCATTTCCACCTCACTTGAGATCCATGGATTATATAAAATATCGTTTACGCTAAACTTTTTCTTTCTTCTATCTACACTATAATTACTGAACCTACGAGAAGGAATAGAAGTTAATTGGTATTCGTCTAAATCATCGCTCCATCCACTATATTGTCTAAAAATTGCTTTTTTAAAACCAAAGTTAATGAAGCCGATATTTACTTTCTTATTACCTCGATTGCTTAATGTAATATATTCTCTTAGCCATCGAGAACCTTCTTTCAGATTAAATTCATGTGTAATCCAAAGATCGATATCTTCAAATTTTCCCTCAATTATCAGGGATTCATTATCAATAATTGAAATTTTTCTTTCCATCAACCTCTTGGCTTTGTATTCTTTGCTTATATGTGCTAAATATGCATAACGTATTCCTTTCTTTTTTGAAGTTATTATCCTATAGTGATAATCCTGATCTGAGTAAATAATGCCTTTTTTTTTATCAATTAATTTGTATATATATTCTTTATCTTCAACTTTTTGAATTGTTAACTCCCAGTATTCATTCGATAAAACTAACGCAGTATTTTTCAAACAGATACCAACTCCTTTTAAATTATAACAATGAATTTATTTTAATTTAGAAATTTTATTCTGTGTTTTAATTAATCAGATATAACCTTCGATAATAAAGTTTGGAAGTTAGAAAAATACATTTATTTCTATATAAATTATTATTGGTTATGACAATTTTAATTGAAAAGAATTATCCAACTTTTACAATTATTATAGACAATCCAGAAGTTAAAAATGCTGTCGATGGTCAAACCGCTCAAGAACTAGGAGACGCTTTTAATCAATTTGAAAATGATCCCTCTGCATTGGTTGCAATATTGTGGGGTGCCCATGGAGTATTTTGCTCTGGAGCAAATCTTAAAGCTATAGCTGGGGATAGGGGAAATAAGGTTAGCAAAAAAGGATATGGTCCAATGGGTCCAACAAGAATGCAATTATCGAAACCTGTTATTGCTGCTATATCCGGATATGCAGTAGCTGGGGGTCTTGAATTAGCCCTATGGTGTGATTTACGAATTGCTGAAAAGAATGCTATATTTGGTGTTTTTTCTCGAAGATATGGTGTTCCTTTGATAGATGGCGGAACAGTACGACTACCACGATTAATAGGTTTAAGTAGAGCTATGGATATGATATTAACTGGAAGACCTGTCAAAGCGGAAGAAGCATTTCATTGGGGCTTAGCAAATAGAATTGTAGAAGATGGCACATCAAAACTGGAAGCTGAGAAATTAGCAAGAGAAATCGCACATTTTCCTCAAATTTGTATGAGAAATGATCGTCTCTCGGTTTATGATCAAGTGGGATTGCCAATAAATAAAGCAATGATGAAAGAATTTGTTTATGGTTTAAATACTTTAAAATCAGGAGAATTTTTAGAGGGTAGTAAAGCTTTTATTGAGGGATATGGAAAACATGGGAAATTTAATAACCAATTAAAATAGCTTATTTTATAAGGATGTGAAAGATCATGTTAATTTTTAAAGAATTTAATATAAGGACTCCCGAAAGGGAAATTTTAATAGACATTTCTAATGAGGTATCCAAAATTGTGCGTTCTGCTAACATTTCTAATGGAATTTGTCATATTTTTATACCACACACTACCGCAGGAATAACGATTAATGAAAATGCTGATCCTTCGGTAACGAAGGATATAATTACTTACTTAAATAAATTGATTCCTCAAGGCGGAAGTTTAGGATATAGATTTCGCCACGGTGAGGGTAATTCTGACGCCCATATCAAATCCTCCTTAGTTGGTACGTCATTAAGCATCTTTATCCATGAAAAAAGACTAATGTTAGGAACATGGCAAGGCATATATTTCTCAGAATTTGATGGTCCCCGCAATAGAAAAGTGTATGTTCAAATCCAAGGAGAATAATTTAGGTTTTAATAACATTTATGTACGTAATTATAAGTTATTATAAGAGAAAATCCCATTAATGCTAAAATAAGATAAAATGGAGCAAAAACATTAATTTCTCCTATTGGGCTAATGATCATAGGAGCCATAGCACCACAAAAAAAACCAATCGCATTATTGAAGCCTATCCCTGAACCCTTTAATTCTGGTTTAATATCTTCAATAACTTCTAACAATAAGGTATTTCCCGCAGGATCAAATAAAGCTATCCCTATGCCTATGAACGCGCATAACGTTATAAAAATTATGAGGTTGTAAGCTAACACTTCTATAATAAAAGGAATACCAAATATTAGTACTATAGACTGGCCAATTATCATCATTTTTCTAGGACCTTGACGATCTAAAACTCTACTAGATACGAATACAAACACAACATATAGAGCAACAATACCAATTAAAACATAACTTGTTTGAATTTCATCTAAAAGAAATTGTACTTGGAGAATCCAAATTAAATAAGCTACAATTCCTCCAAATAAGAACCATCTCACACAATTTAATAGGACGGACATAATAAATTGATCATTTTTCAATAAAAGCTTGACATTTTCAAGATTCAAAGCCATCTTATTTGTATTAACCTCACCATTATTCAAATTTTCACTCTTATTTTCCTTTAATACTATGAATAGAAAAAAAGCAACAATAATTATGAGGAGCCCAGAGATTGAAAAAATGCTTCTAAAGCCTAGATAGCTTGAAATATATCCTCCAACAATGATACCTCCAAAGTAACCTATATTCATTGCTAAAGAATAATAGCCCATTCCCTTACCATGTTGATCTTTTCCAAAAATATCTCCTATAGTGGCCTGAAGGATGGAAGTATAAGCCCCAATTCCTTGAATTGCTCTAAAAATTATTAATTGAAAGATATCTTGTGCAATGAAACATAAAAAAGTTCCTGCAATATAGATACTGATTCCAATAAACACAATTTTCCGTCGACCAAACTTATCTGAAGCAAAAGCATAGGGAAATTGGAATATTGACTGTGTTACTGAAAAAATACCAATTATTATTCCATAAGAAGTCAACGAACCTGCTAAACTTATAACAAAAGAAGGTAATCCTATGTCTACAATACTCATCCCAAGACTTCTAAACGCTACCGCCATTAAAACTACAAAAAGAAGGATTTTTACTTGTTTACCGAATGGTTTAATCATAGACATCATACAATCCTCCTTTATAAACCCTATTTAGTTTGGAAATTAAAAAAGGAATTTAAATTTATTTAACAGCACTGCTTTTTAGTTTTATATCTTTAAATTCTAGATTAACAAAATATATTTTAATTAATACTTATAGAACTTTTTTCGAGATGAATATGAATGGGTGAATTATTTTATTTATTTGGAGTAATACTTGCGATTTTGTCAGGTGTTTTGAATAATTATGGAACTGTACTTCAGAAAAAAGTGGTAAATAAATATCGAGAAGACACAAAATTTATGAAAAGCCTTATTAAGAATCCATTATGGTTATTCGGATTAATTTTACAAACAATCATTGGGGGGATATTGTTCTTCATCGCTCAGCTTTATATTGGACCAACTCTTATCCCTGGGTTAATGGGTGCAGGATTAATAGTGTTAGCTATAGGATCAGTAAAAATTGTAGGCGAGGAGTTAAAAAAGTCAGAATTAATTGGAATAATTTTAATGATTTTCGCAATTGCTTTAATAGGGCTAAGTAACATGGCTATAGATATAAATGCACAAAATTTTCTTGATTTTGGGCTAGTACTCAGGATTTTTCTTTTTACAGCAATTTTGTATATATTAGCGGGATTATTTTATGTTATGCAAATAAGAAAAGTTTATCCTGGTATCTCCTTAGCAATATATTCTGGTTTCATGTTTGCTCTTTCAAATTTTTGGGTTAGTCCATTGATGGGAGTTCTTTCTGCGATTTTTAGTGGAACTGCTTATCTTATTGAAATAATTCTTTTTATTGTCTCTATCATAATCTTAACTTTAACTAATATATTTGGAATCACATCAATTCAAAAGTCATTTAGAGTCGGACAAGCAAGTAATCTAATACCCATTCAGCAGGTGCCTATTCAAATTGCTCCTGTCTTTTATTTTCTCTCAGTCTATTTACTTCAAATACCAAGTGTGCTATCAATTTTCTTCCTAATAATAGGAATAGGTTTAGTTATTGTAAGCTCTTTTTTACTTGGGAGGAGACAAACCCAGATTGAGCGACTAGAATTATAATTTATAATAATATTATTAGAATATTGAAAAATGGCTAAAATTGTATTCTTCCAACCTCACCCCGATGATTTAGAGTTTAATTGTGGACATTTAATTCACTTTCTTTCCACAAAAAGCGTAAAGAATCATATCATAAAAATAGCTTCAATTACTAAAGGAGAATTTGGACTTCCTGGTTTTAAATATGATAAATTTAAAGGTGACTTTTTAGCAAAAATAAGAACTAAAGAATTATTTTCAGCCCTTTCCATTCATGGAATATCTCCAAAGGATGTTCACTTTTTCGGTTATTTTGATGGCTTTGTGAAATTTAATCAAGAATTAATAAATAGTATTACTCAATACCTAAATGAAGAAAAACCTGATATAATTTTTGCTCCCGAAGCTTTGTATTCATGGTACCAGCATAAAGATCATGTAAATACAGGTAAAGCAATATATTACATTATTAAAAACGAATTAATTGACTTTAAACCGAAATTATACTTTTATGGAACTCTATTTCCTAATTTTAGATTTGGATTTAAATCTGAAGATTTTAAGTTAATAGATGATTTACTTTTATGCCATAAAACCCAATTTTGGTTATTAAATAGATTAAAATTAACGTATAAGTTTACAGTTAGAAGAGCCGCTTTAAAATTAAGTGGATGGAAATATGCTGAAAAATATCGCAGATTATATTTCTTAAATAAAAATCAAGACAAAAACAACCCTCCCTTTCTAGTTAAACTGTTAACTCATTGGTATAGTAGCATGCCTTGGTTTAAAGCTCAATATCCAAGAGAACTCTTAAAAAAAATCAATGAGGATATTTAATTTTATAAAGTAAGAAATCAAATTATAATTAAAAAAAATAATTAGTGTTAAAAATGGCATCAAAAGAAGAAATTGATAAAGCATTAAATAAATGGGTAAATATGTTAGAAGATCCAAAGGTAGCAGAGGAATTTGAAGATTATAATAAGACTTTACAATTTGTATTTTCTGATATTGATTATAAGCTTAAAATGATCTTCAAGGATCAGAAAGCAAGGTTAGAGGATGGTTTTGATGAAAATGCTGAGATGACGTTAGAAATAGAATCAGATAATTTTGTTGGTATTGCGAATGGAAGTGTTGATCCTATGGAGCTATTTATGGAAGGCTCAATAATTATTAAAGGGGATATGAATGCAATTCAAAGATTAGAAATATTTATGGACCTTTAAGATTTTTTTGTAAATTCTTTAAAGTTATTAACGATCATAAAGCAAGGTAATAAAATGGAAGATTTTGTTAAATTTGGGATAATAGGAGTGGGCGCAGTATGGAGATATCATAAAATCGGCACCAAAAATAACTCAAAAATAAAATTCGTGTCTGCTTATGATATTGATGAAAGTAAATTACGCAATGCTGAAAAATACTCGCAATTAAAAACATATACTACTTTAGATGAGTTTTTTAAAAGTGATATCGAAGCAGTACTTATTTTAGTACCCCATTATTTACATAAAGATATGGTAATTGCATCTGCTGAAGCTGGAAAGCATATTTTATGTGAAAAACCAATGGCTCCTAGTTTAGAGGAATGTGATGAGATGATTAAAGCAACAAAGAAAGCTGGAGTTAAATTTATGATTGCTGAAAATCATAGATTTCTTCCCGCTCATCAACTTATTAAACAAATGCTTGAGAAAGGATTCATTGGAGATGTCATGCTTGGAAGAACATATGAGGGTGCGTATTGTGCGCCTAACGAATTCTTAGATCCTGATTGGTGGCATTTCTGTTATGATAAAGGAGGTGGTGGAGTTGTGGCAGATCAAGGTGTGCATAAATTTACTATGTTAAATTGGTTCCTTGGTGAAGTAGATTCTGCACAATGTTGGTTAGGAAAAACAATGAATTCACCTCCTAATAAAGGAGAAGATACAGCAATAATCTTATTACATTATAAATGTGGTGCTATGATAACAGTTGATCTTTCTTCCACTACAGTACATCCCCTTACTAACAGAACTGAACTCCATGGAACTAAGGGTACAATTCTTGAAGATCATTCCTGGACAGACCCTATAAAAGTATTTTCGACTCATCCAGAAGCTGAAATAAAAGGAGAGTTCTACAGCCCAAAAGTTGAGCATGGATCATATCCTGCTTATTATAAAATATCAATGGGTAAAGAAGATGATTATTTTGCTAGCTGTATCTTAGAAGATAAAATGCCAGAATTTACTCCAGAACAAGCAAGAGAAGGAGTAGCTGTTGTACTTCTATCATATTTATCCGCAAAAAAAGGATCTATGGCAAATATGGAAGAATTAGTGAAAGTATATAAAACTAGCGGGACTAAGTCTATTTTAGATGGATTAGAAGGAATAGTTCAAAAAAATTATAAATTTTTGAATTGGAATTGAATCGCAAAAGCTTCATTTTTCTTTTCTTTTATTTGATTTTCTTTAATCTTTTCTAGTAATCTTAATTTGATGTTTTCCACTCTTATCAGTTCGTATAAAGATAATCTGTTCATAATGATTTTCATCATAATTTCCCTCAGATAGATTTATTTCAAATCCATGTGGATATTGAATTTTTGGAAGATATAGAATTGTTGGGGCCCCAATGGATTTGTCCGCTTCGAATTCAAAAATGAATTCCCCTCCCTTTCTTTTAAATTCCATCTTTAAAGGCGTTCCAGCACAAGCTATTAAATGAGGCCTACAAAACCCTTCAATCGCTCGTCCTCCACTATTAATATCTTCTGGATTGAGCCGTTGATCTGCGCTAAAAATAGAAAGATCTTCTAAATTCCATTGATCGCCCCATTGATTGGTATTGTCCGCAGTATAATTCCATTGTGTTGCATGCAGTAAGTTAGCATCTAACGCATTATAATACATTGATAATGCTTTAATATGACTTTTCCAAGCGATTTCTGGTTCGGTTTTAAACTTATGATATGCTTCTTTATTATTAAGATTATATGGGAGCCCAAATTCTCCAATTAAGGTTGGGATTCCGTTTTGAATTGTCTTAGAGAATTCTTTTATAATGCTTAATTGTTTAATGAATAGATTTTGAACATTGTTTTTTCCAATAACGGGTTTATTTGAAATGGTATCAAAATTGGCTTTTAACATCGGTTTTTGGGTTCCCAACGTTGCAACATCATACCAATGACCAGCATTTACAATATTTGATGGAAAATCTAATTCAAAACTCTCCCCCTTCATCAATTTTTCGGCGGGACCTTCAAAAAACATAATGGTATCTGGAATAACACTCCTAATGATTTTAGTATAATTATTTATGAAAGGAGAAAGAAAATCTTGATGAAAAATAACGTTTTTACCATTTATTTGAGTAAAGTGATCATTATTCAATATAACAGGTTCATTTTCCTCATTTAAATCCCATACTCCTTCCTTTTTCCAGATATCTTCATAACCGTCAAGCCAACAAGATACCTTGTTTTTATTGATAATATCTTTACGCGTTTCTCTTATCCCAAATCTTTTTATTTCTCGATATCCAACGGTTCGTGGATATCCAGACCCTGTTAACATAGCGTCAATAGGAGTAAAGGCATATCCTAATACTTCTGAAAAACCTTCTATGTTGCTTCCATCTACTTTTAATTCTATCCATCCTTGATTTGGTTCATTTAATGTATCAAATCCAATTATATAAGGATTATCCTTGATTCTTAAAGCCACTTGCTTAATTGCATTCAGATAATGATCTTGAAGGTAATCTTGAGTAGGAATTCCATCTATTTTAGAAGATGGCGCAAACTTTTTAGATCCAAAAAATAAGGTCCACATTGTCCCGTTAGCAAACTTTAATGAATTTCCAACCCAATGCATTGGAGGATAAGAATTAGGATCAAGAGGGTCAAATCGATATTGCATTACCAATGCAGCTTCTGATAGATTAAACTTGGAATAATCAAGACCTACTTTTTCAAATGTCCATCCAGGAGCACCATCTCCGCCAGTCATTCTGCTCCATACATCTTGATGAGGATCGATGAAGGCGTAAAGTTTAAATTCACCTGCAATTTTAAGGATTTCTTCAATGTAATCTAAAAATTCTTTATCATACTTTCCTGGTCCGGAATGTTCTATTGCTTCCCAAGTAATTAAAAATCGCAAACAATTAAATCCCCAGTGTTTGATTCTTTTAAAATGAAGTTCTGCTTCCTTGATAGGAAATGGACGCCCTATAAAGGAAACAACTCTATGATCTGTAAAATTAGTTTTGATATGGGTTGCACCATTAGGTTTAAATGGTACTTTTGAGTTTCCTCCAAGGTTTACTCCTCTTAATAATACTTTTCGTCCGTATTCATCAACAAACCATTCATTCTTGACTTTTAACAACATTTTATTAAAGTGAAAGATTGTTATAAATAAGATAATTTAGATTCTTTGTTAAGACTTATAAATTATTGTAATAGAATTAGGAGATACTAATGGAACTGGGATATAATTCTTTATCAAAATTGATGAAGATAAATAAGCATGTAAAGAGGAGAAGAATTTCCAGTTATGATATAACTGGGGGAAATATGGATAATATTCAGTTAAAACCAAATGAAATTTATCAACTATGCAATATTCAAGGAGCAGGGATAATAAAACATATATGGATGACAATTGCATCGTCTGATCCGAATTATCTTAGAAAATTAGTTCTTCGAATATGGTGGGATAACGAAGAAAATCCTTCAGTAGAAGTTCCTATAGGCGATTTTTTCGGGATTGGTCATGGCAAGACTATTAATTTCTGGAGTTTACCTTTTTCTAATGGGCCTAATGACGGTAAAGGTTTTAATTGTTTTTTTCCGATGCCTTTTTCAAAAAATGCAAAGATTCAAGTACAAAACGATTCAGATACATTAACTGTATTATATTTTTATATTGATTATGAAGAACATATAAGTATTCCTCAAGAGTTTGGCAGATTTCATGCAATTTGGAATCGACAAAATCGCTGTAAAGGAAAAGCCTATGGAACAGGAAAAAAAGTGGAACATTTCATCAAAAAAAATAAAACCCATGATGAAGATTATGTTATTCTCGAAGCAACAGGTGAAGGCCATTATGTAGGCTGCCATCTAGATATTCATAATCTTATGACTCCTGATAATACTTCAAAGATGGATTTATGGTGGCCAGGTGAGGGTGATGACTATATAGAGATTGACGATGGTGAGAGTATATTATATGGCACAGGCACTGAAGATTACTTTTGTATGGCTTGGTGTCCAAATCAATTTTATTGTTCTCCTTACTTTGGGGTTATACTCCCTGGTGGAAAAAATTGGAGTGGAAAAATCTCATATTATCGCTATCATATAGAAGATCCTATATATTTTCATAAAAATATAAAAGTGAAAATAGAACATGGACATGCAAATCAGAGATCGGATGATTATTCTTCAACTGCTTATTGGTATCAGTTAGAACCACATAAAAAGTACCCAGAATTACTCTCTGTAGCTGAAAGAATACCACGTGAAGAACCTAAAGAAATAAGTTAAAACTTATCATAATAATAAGTTTCAAAATGATTTAGATGGTATTAAATAAAAGACAACGAGTTTTCAAAGCTCTTGAGTTAGATGGAGAACCTGATATGGTTCCAATAAATGTATTTGGTTTTGAACAAACTGGGACTTCATTCCAAGCGTATAAAAACTCAAATGAACATGAAAAAAATAAGACTTGGGTACAACCAAAATCATCCAAAGTCAAGTATTTTGTTACAGAACAACGATTTTGGAATGTTGACATTTTTGCTATGGACCCATTTGGGTATAATAAAGTGAAGTTTAGAACTAAGAAAGCCCCTCCTGAATATCCCGACTGTTATATCGACACTTTAGATGGAAGAATTTATAAAATTGTGGAACAAGTGAATACTGGATTATCATACAGATGGTATATTGGAGGTTATTACACAAGTCCTGAAATTTTGCATTCTTTTTGGGACAGATATGGAAAACCCTCGGAATTATTAAATGATAAAATTAATTATTCACCACAAATCTGGCAAGATTTTGTCGAAGCAGTCTCACCCTACTTTTATCCTATGGTCAGCATGCCTATTAATCCTACGGAATCATTATTCAATGGGCTTTCTCTTCTTCGCTTAGCATATTACATGCGAAAAGATCGATCTTTCATTCATGAAGTTATGGGAGAATATGCAAAGACTAATATTGAAATTATTAAAAGACTTGCTGAATCTGGTGTAGACATTGTATTCTTTGGAGATGATTTTGGATATAAAGGAAA
This sequence comes from Promethearchaeota archaeon, assembly GCA_011364975.1. Lineage (GTDB taxonomy): Archaea > Asgardarchaeota > Lokiarchaeia > Sigyniarchaeales > SOKP01 > SOKP01. The sequence goes on from RDOE01000012.1 coordinate 16,136, forward strand.
CCCGATTTTTTCTCTAAAAGATTTTCGAGAATTAATCCTCCCCTACCACAAAATGATGTATGACGTATGTAAGAAAAATGGAATGTTAATAGTTCTTCATTCATGTGGTAAGATAGATCAATTTTTACCTGATTTAATCGATGTTGGACTTAATTGTATTCAATCTTTAGAAGTTACGGCAGGAGTTGATTTGGTGGGTTTAAAGGAGAGCTTAGGTGATCGTTTATGCTTTATGGGAGGTTTAGATTCTTCGGGAGTTTTGACATTTGGATCGCCCCAAAATGTTGAAGCTGATGTGAAGAGGTGTCTAAAAGCGGCAGGTTATGGTGGGGGTTATATCATCGGACCCAGTCATGATATTTTAAATATGCCTTGGGAAAATATACTAGCAATGAGAGCGGCTATAGAAAAATACAGAAAATATCCATTGAAATTCTGAAATGTTGTAAATAATAAAAATAAAATAATAGAATTGAGAATTTATTGAAATTCTTTTTCTTTTAATTCAAGCTTATCCAATCGTTCTTGGTGAAGGTTTTTGAGTATTTCTTGCTGTTCTGTGAACTTCCTATAATTAAGAGGGAATAGGCTGAAAACATATAAAGCAAGTGCGCCTCCAATTACTGGAACTAAGGACACTAGGGCTCTGAGTCCTATTTCTGCCGAGGGCGGTTGAATTGTGGCCTCGGGGTCGAATCCAGTTAAAAATTGCACTATTATAAGTGTTAAACCAGATAAGACCATGGATAACCTTGCAACAAATGTTAATACCCCCATAAATGTAGCTTCTCGACGTTTATTTGTCTTTAGTTCATCAGAATCGATTGCTGCGCTAATAGAAGGCTCTGTCATTATCATACCACCAGATCCAAAACCAGGTAATAAAGTGAGAACTACTAACAGTATAAAATCATTAACAAGAAACAAAGGCCAAATACCTATAACAAAAATTCCTATAGCAAGCATTAATCCATACTTTGGACCTTTCTTCGCATAAATCCAGCGCCAAAACGGGATACTGGTGATAGTTCCTAAAGCAACTCCAATTGCTGCAAACCCAACCATGCTCTCGTCCATCTTGAGGATAAAAAAAGCATATAAAGGCAATACTGTTAATGTTAGTCCCGAAAGAAAGTCAATTAATGTATAAGTTAATGTAATGATTAAAAAGGGTTTGTTTGTGAATGTTTCTTTAAAAGCAGCAAATATGGGTAGTGGTTCATCGATTTGAAATTCTTTTCTTTCTCTTGTTCCTAAAAGTGATAAATACATGGTAATTGGTATTAACGAACCAAATATAATTCCCACTAAAGGCCAACCAATTGAATCTGCTAAGAGAGGGGGTATCAATATTCCTATCATTCCCGAGAAGAATGCAAGAAAATCTTTTAAAGCTACTACGGAAGCTCGTTCTTTCTCGGTTTCATACATCTCAGTATAAAGAGCAGACCAAGCAGTCATCGTTAAAGTAAAGCCAAAATCGAACAAAAAAAGCATAATAAACCCATGTAAAAATATCCCTATTTGGTCATTCCAAGGAACCCACCATAAAAATATAAATCCGATCGTAAAAGGAACCGTACCAATAACAATATAAGGAATTCTTCTACCCCATTTTTTCCATTTCCATTTATCCATATAATATCCTATTAGTGGATCATTAACAGCATTCCATATACCGTATAAGAGTAGTAATAATCCCGCCGATCCTAAATCCAATCCTTCCTTTAGAGTATAAAAGAATATTAAAAATGACTGAATCATGCTATAATGTAAAGAAGATGGAATTGCGGCTAGTGAATACAAAAAATGGCCACTAAAAGAATGAATCCTATCGTTTTCTCTCAAAAAGATCACTTTTTTAAGTTTATATAAAATTTTTAATAAGAAGATTTTTGATGAGGTTATATTTTAATATATCCTTTCTGATAACTCATTTTGTTCATTTCAAAAAATAAATCCTTTAAACGAGCCTTTCTCGTTTCCAATCAGAATTATCACTAGTCTGTAAATACCAACGCAATAATCTCTCTTTCAAATCTGTTATGGTTGTGAGATAATCTTTATCATCAATTAAATTTAAAATTTCATCTGGATCATTTTGTAGGTTATAAAATTCTTCCCTCCCCTTGCTTCGAATAATTAATTTCCACTTATTTGTTCTAATCATAACTGAACGCGCCACAGTTGTTCGATCTTCTTTAGGTATGTTAGTTTTATCAAAATAGATCCCAATATATGGTGTTTGAGGGCTGTTTATAACCGGTTCAAAACATTGAGGTTCTCTAGGATCATAACCCCCCTCAGCAAAAACAGCATTTCGAAGAAAATCTACTTCCGCTTTTAATAAAGGAAATAATGATTTACCAAAATGCGTATATTTGGTTTTAACTTGGGCAATATCTAAAATTGTAGGAAAAAGATCTACATTTTCTATTAATTCATGAAAAATTTTATCCTTGATATTTACATTTGGTATTTTCATGATTAATGGAATATTTATTAGACAGTCTTGGAATGCATTTGGCCACTTTTCCGTTAAACCATAATCTCCTACATAATCACCATGGTCAGCAAAAAATAAGATAGCTGTATTCTCATATTCTCCTACCTTTTTTAAATTATTAACAACTTGGCCATATTGGTGGTCAACCTTAGTAATCATACCATAATAGGTCGCTATTATCTCTTTAAAATCTTCTTTCTTCAACTTATTTAATCCATAATGCTCATAAATTAAGTTCATAAATTTTGGTTTATCTTCTAGTCTCGGAGGTATTGGATCAGGTATATTTGCTCGATTATACATCGAGAAATATGGTTCTTCAACAGTATATGGCGGATGGGGGAAACTGAGAGCAATGATTAAACAAAATGGTTTTTGAACTTCAGAATTTATGTATCTAATCGCTTCTTGAATAACATAATAATCCAAATCTTTTGCTTCCTCTACTGTTCTTTCTCCAAAATAAAAACTTTTTCTCAAATAATGATCTTCAGTGTAAGGATTTTCCTTTAGCTTTGATGTAAATTTGAGAGGAATTCTATTTGTGACACTAACTTTAAAAGCTTCTTTTGAAAACGTATCATTTCTTCCAAAATAAACAACATTATACCCCCTTTTCTTCAATAACCTTAGTAAATTCTCTTCATGGGGCTGAATTAAATAATATAAACTTCTATGACCACTTGAATGGATATATTGTCCCGTGAATGTTGCAATCCTGGAAGGAACACATACTGGGTTAACAGTAAAACAATTAGTAAATGCGAAACCATCCTTTGCTAAAGAGTCAAGATTTGGGGTTTTAATTAAGGGATTTCTTCTTCCATTTAATGAGATACAATCTCCACGCATCTCATCTGCTATAAAAATTACAATATTTGGCAAAAGATTCGAGTTTTCTATAATTTAACCACCTATCTCTTATTTTGCAATGATAATAATATGATATTAATCCTTTTTATGAAATTTGCATGCTGGGTCATGTCTACCAACAAACAAAGATAAAACTTATAATCTTACTTTTTAAAATAATAAATTATTATTAGCAATAAATTATTCTTACCTTTAAATTAAGTATACTAATTACTATAAAAAATGAAGGGAATGAATTCAAAACAAAGAGTGAATATAACACTTAATCATAGGGAACCAGACAAAGTTCCTCTGGATTTGGGAGGAAATCAATCGAGTATTCATCTTAAAGCATATAAAAATTTACTAGCATATTTAGAAATTGATGATAAAAGTATTAAATTTGCAGATTTTGTCCAACAGATTGCAGATCCTTGTGAAGCAGTTTTAGAGAGGTTTAATATTGATATACGTTATATTCGTCCTCAAGGTGGCATGATAAGAGTAGAGGATATGGAACCCCAATATGAGGGAAAATATGTTGGTGTATATGATCAATTTGGAGTATTTTGGGGAAATGATGCTGAAAAAAATATCGACGATATATTGTACTATGATCCGGTTATTTATCCTTTTGCCGAGTTTTCAACCGTACAAGAGATTGAAAATTATAATTGGCCTGATGGCAAGGATAAATCCCCATTTAAAGGTTTGCGTGAAATAGCTAAAAAACTTTACGAAACAACTAATTATGCCCTTTCTGGACACCCTTCTGGTTGCGTATACGAATATTGTACATTTTTATTTTCCTTTACCAAAACACTAAGATACTTAAAAACAAAACCTGAATTAATCATAGCTGCAATGAAAAATTTATTGAACTATTGGATCGATTACAATGTAACATTTTTAGATGAAGTTGGAGAATATCTTGATGTTGTGTGTATTAACGGAGATTTAGCCGAACAAGCGGGCCCAATTATGAACTTAAAGATATATGAGAACATGATAAAACCGATAGAAAGGCAATTATCGACAAAAGTTCATGAATTGACAGATGCAAAAATCAATTACCATTGTTGCGGCTCAATTCCTTTATTTATACCCCATTTTGCAGAAATAGGGTATGATGTTGTCAATCCAGTCCAGATTTCTGCGTATGATATGGAACCCTGTTCTCTTAAAAAAAGGTTTGGAAATTTGATAACATTTTGGGGTGGATTATGTAATACACAAAAAACATTACCTTTTGGAAATTCAGAGTCTATTAGAGAAGAAGTTAGAAGAAATCTCGCCTGTTTTAAGCCTGGGGGCGGATTTATAGCATCTAATATTCATAACATAACAGCGGAAGTACCTCCTCAAAATATTGTATCAATGTTTGATGCTGCAAATGAATTTAGGGATTATCAAAATAATGGCAAGATTGATTAAAAATGATCGCCCATGAATTTAAAATATTTGATGCTCACCTTCACTCTTATGGCTTATTTTTAGATAGTAATAAAAGTATAATTGAATATCTGGATGCGCATAACGTTGAGAAAGCAATTATAACTACTATTAATCGAGCTGCCAAAATCTCACCACAAATGGATGATATCGACACTAATCAATTAAAGACTTACAAGATGATTCCAAAGGGCCAATTGAATCATGACGATGTAATAGAAATATGTAATCAAGCTCCCAAAAGATTCTATCCATTTTTTTGGTTTAATCCAAATATGGATTCTCAAAATGAAGAAGAAAGTTATAAAATACTTGAAGAGCATTTTAAGAAGGGTTTTTGTGGGATTAAATTACAACCATCAATAAACTTAATTAAAATCCCTCGAGATATCTTGAAACTTATAGACTTTATGCAAGAATATAATAAAGAATATCCTATTTTTATTCATTTATCTCCAAAATTTTCATTTTTTAGCGGAACAAGTATTAAGGATTTTAGCATATTGGCAACTAAATATCCTGATCTAACAATTATCCTCGGACATGCTGCACTCTCAATGGAATTAGCAATTGATATTGGTTTAAACTTGAAAAAGTATAAAAATATTATATTTGAGACCTCTTGTTCAATTCCACTCGGAATTTTAAGCTTAATTCGTAATGTTGGTCATAAACGTTTAATTTTTGGTTCAGATGCTCCAACCACAAATCCTCTTCAATTGGAGATAGATAAAATTTTATGTTTGCCCATTTCGAAAACTCAGAAAGAAGATATATTTTACAATAATGTTTATGAATTTATGAATAAATTCTGAATTATTGCGCTCTATCTTCTGACTTAATTATTTTTTCTTAGGATTTTTTATCCTATATCTTCTCAATATTAACCAATTAATTATAATCCATTGTAAAATTATTATTAGATTATTTATTTCTAAAGCTGTGTTTTATTTTTGTTTTAATAATATCCTTTTTAAAAGTAGTAATGCAATTTTAAATTATACAAAACTAAAAGAGATAAAGTTTGTTAGCGTGAACAATTTTAGGAAAGATCCATATTATAATGAAAATGATAACTGGGATGTCATCGAAATTTCAAAAGTAAACGACAAAATTATTAAACGACTACTAAATTATTTAAAATCCGAAATATCTGAAAATTTCTTCATTTCATTTGAAAGCTTACTAAAACTGGGAAATAAAATACCTAAAACAACAATAAATAGTATTCTTGATGAATTAGATAAGTCTGATGACTTTAAGAAGGAAATTTTCAAATTTATTTTAGATTTTACACAAAATTCCACAGTAGAATATCATTTGCTTCCCCAACTATACAACCCTGACTTTATACTTCGAGCTCGAGCAATAATGAAAATTGAAGTTAATAATGATAAGAGGTATATCAAGTTCTTATTACCTCTCTTAGAAGATCCAGATGATTCGGTTCGGTATAAAACCATGAAATTTTTATCTAAATTTAAAGATAATTCTACTATATATAAGCATTTAAAAGCACATCTTGAAAAAGAGCTTAATCCTATAATTTTTGATACCCTTAAGGAAAAATTAGAAGATGGGCTTTAAAGCTAAAAAATAGGTTGATCTTTAATCTCTTTTTTAGAAAATTATCTTTTTGTTGCTGTTCCTTAACACAACTAGAAAGAATAAAAATTTATCAAAAAGTAAAGAATTAAAAAAGACATTTTTAATTATTAATATATACAAAGTAAGTCATATCAGTGAAAATTTTGCTATTAAGCCAAAATTATCAGATTTTAAAATATTAAAAGCAAAAATATAATTTTAATTGAGGTTGGGGTAACAAATCAATATTTAAAAAAAGGTGTTAAAGAATTTCATCATATGATTACACGTTTAAAATATTATTACTTGGAGATGCTTCTGTAGGAAAAACATCATTTACCAAAAGATATTGTTATAATATATTTAATCCTTCTGAGCGTCTTACAATCGGAGTAGATTTCCACGTTAAAACAATTGATTTAAATGACAAAAAGGTAAAGTTACAAATCTGGGACGTTGGAGGGGAAGAACGCTTTAGATTTTTATTGCCCACCTACTGTTTAGGAGCAAATGCAGCCTTTTTATTATATGATATTACACGACCACAAACCCTAGATAATATTGCTGAATGGACTAATATTGTCCGTCAAAAGGGTGGTCCTATTCCTATAATGCTAGTAGGTTCAAAATTGGATCTTACTGATACCCAAAGACAAATTACTAGAGAATATGGTATTCAGGTTGCTGAAAAAAATGAATTAGCATCATTTGCAGAAATATCAAGCAAAACTGGACAAAATGTCAATAAAACATTTGAGGTTCTCACAGAACTAACGTTAAAACGAACTGAAAGTAGGTGATTTCATGGAAGACACTGAATTTTTAGCACTTAGCTCTCTATTTGATGCGATTGGGGTAATAGAAAAAGGTATAGAAAGAATCTATCACTATTTACTAATCAATAAAAGAATTGACAATTTAAAAGAAGTTGCTTCAAAATATAGTCTTACCCTTAAACGTGGTTATAAAATTTGTTCAGTTTTAAATGATTTAGGCTTGATACAAATCTATGATAGACCCATGAAAATTCATCTCGCTAATCCCCCAGATTCAATCTGGCAAGCTATTGTTAATGATAGAATCGATAAATTATCACTGGAATTTCAAGAAAAAAAAGAGCGAGCAGAAAATGCTTTAGTGGATTTTATTAAGCAATATCAACTTGAAGAACCTACAACCCAAGAATTCGTTGAATTTATTAATTATAATCTAAACAATTTTGATGATACTTATTATTCTTTTATGGCTAAAAACCAGTGTAAAATTGCGTTAGGTATTAGATATGAAAACGAATTAACAACAATCTTTAAAAAGCATGGCTTTCAGAACATACCCGAAAATTTAAGAGAATCTATGAAGACGGGAATGATTAAAGTAAAGGATAATGTTAAAAATGTTGATCTAAAGGTTATATTTAACGCAGAATTAATTAAAGAATTATTAATTAGTAAAGAATTTGAACTCCTTTCGAATCACGTAGCCTCTTTTAATTTTAAATTTGGTAATTTAGATGTTCACGTAACATACGATGATTTTAGTAATTTTAGCCTTACAGATAATGAATTAATACAACCTAGTTTTGATCCCACAAATAGGTTGATTGGAGCTTATATTTCTCGTAATAAAAATATCTATCAAATCTTTAACGATAAATTTAACGAGTTATATGCAAAAGGGATTTCTGTTTCACAATTTTTAAATGAACAAGAAGAAATTCCAATAGATAGCATAACCGAAACACAAGTTTTCACATTATGCTTATTATAAAAGCTAAATAAAATAAAAAAATAAAAGTTAGGAAAAGCTAATTTTCGTCTCTCTTCCTTTGCATAGCAATTCTGAACTTTTCTAGTTGCTTTCTGGGAGTTACTGTTGGCCTGTCATAAGGTTTAAGCTTGGATTTAATACCAAAAAGGTATTTAGCTATATCCTTTAGACGTTCTGTATCGTAGCGCATCATCATGGTAATGGTTTCCATCTGTGGGCTTCCACCACCATGAATACCTGCAACTTGCATTAGGCCACCTAATTCAGAAACTGCAATTGTTTCAATACCTCTGAAACATTTATATATATTTTCGGGTTTTACTCTTGGATTACGCTGTAAGTACTTCATGGCGAGATCTCCAACATCTTCATTAAAGAAAGATCCCTCAAAAGGTAAAGTTGCTATAATTCCACCTGAAAGATCTGCTAATATTTTATATTCTTCGAAAATCATTTCGCCTGCCAATCTTCTCCCTGCGTTTGTTAAAATTTCATCTGGTACTTGAGTTCCAGAAGGTGCTTTCTCCGAATGTTTTGCACTCGACTCTCCAGCCGCAAACACTAATTCTGCAGTACCGATTAAATGAGAAATTTTATCTTGAGCATGACTAGCCTTCTCTATCCCATTATATTCTGCAACTAAAGCTGCTGCACTAGCGAGGACTTCGGACATAGCTGGTTTACAACCAGTATAACTATGTCGATGATAATGAGCAAACATCAGTGCAAGAAATCCTGCATAGGGTGTCTGTCTCGGGTCTCCATGACCATTTAAAAAGACTCTCTCTTTAGGTACAAAAACATCATCAAAAATTATAAAGGTTTCACAATCCCCTAATTTTGAAGAGGGAGAATCAATTACCTTGCTTTCACGAATCCATGCCGGTCTTGTGAGTAATTTCACTCCATCCCAATCTGCCGGCAAAGCAAAAGCAACCGCATAATCTTTATCTTCTGGCCCCATATATCTACAAGGGACTGCGATAAATTCATCGGCATATGGAGTATTCGTTATATTTATTTTACATCCTCTTACTACAATACCATCTTCTCGTGTTTCTATGACTCTTAAATATTGATCTGGGTCTTCTTGTTCATGTGGTCTCTTTAAACGGTCTCCTTTCGCATCGGTTTGAGCACAGCTAGCTACTAAATCATTTTCTTGGAAATATTCCATATACCTTTTAAATCGTTCATAATGATCTGTTCCTAGAGCTTGGTCCATTTCATATGTTATAACAGATAAAGCATTTAATGAATCAATTCCCATACATCTTTGAATGCAGCCACCTACACGATGGCATAATTGCCTTGTCATTTTTTGCTTTTTTAGAAGGTCTTCTTCACTTTGGTGAATATGAGTAAATCTGTTAATTTTCTTTCCAGTTAAATGGCTTGTTGCTGTACATAAATCTTCCCAATCTGGATCGTGAGCTTTATCAAACGTCTCTTTGATAATTCCCATACCCCCTTTAATTCTCCAGTCATCTCGTCCAACTTTTTCGTCCCCGATATAAATATTTGGTTTCATTTTTTTCAGGTTTTCAACATATTGTTCATATGTTCGCAATCATATCACTTCTCTATTTTCTTGTATTGTATAGATATTTTAATTATATTCGTTTAAGCAGAATTAAAACTCATTTAAGAAGTTAATTCTAATCAAACTATTGTTTATGTGCTATATATCAATTAACAAGGTTATAATGATATAAGAAAAGGAAAAAAAATTAATAAAAAAAAGGGTAATTATATTAAGACCTTCTAATTAAAAAGATCAATTAATCATATCTCTTTCTTGTAAATACGAGCCAGAAGAATCCTACTATTCCAAGAATAAATGCAACGATAATTACGTAGTTTGGCCAATATCCTGCATCAAAACTCCCTAAATTAGTTAACCAGCCGATTATTGGGCTAACGCTAGTCACAGCCATAATGCTTAATACGACTAATCCTTGTCCCATCGCCCATTCTTGCTCACCAAACATTCCGATACCAGAAACAATTGCCCAGAAGCCCAAAACTCCTTGAATCAATCCTTGGGTACCAAAAAAAGTGAGTGCAGCTTGTAGATCCGGATCAGTAGCAAAATCAGCTAACCATGATGGTACCACAATTCCTGCCCATGCTAAAAAGGACATCACTGCGGTAAAGATAAAGACAATGCCAATTAAGATCATTAAAATATTTAATAATTCATTCGAATCTTTCTTTTTAGTTTCGCTCATTTTTCTAAACCTTTTTAACATTTAATTTAATATTAAATGTTGAGAGTAATATAAACTACCAATTATAAAAACTTTATTCATTTAGATTATTATACGTGAATAATCAATAATCTTTTCATTCCATATATTTCAGAATGCAATTGAAATTCGAAAAAAAGGATTTCAATTTTATAAGGTAAAATTATTTATCGATTCAAAACTAGTTTGTTTTAATCATAGATATAATCATCTACTTTAGAAATGAATAAATCCCTCACACCGGAAGGAATTTATAACGGTGTATTAAAGGGAGATATAAGCAAAAATCTAGCACAAGATCAGTTACTTTCATTGATCGAAGGAAGTAATGACCCACAAATTCGTTCAAAAGCCATAGATATAATTAAAAGTTTGAATTATCGCGAAATTGAAATTTTTAAAATCATAGAAAACTCTTTACTTTCCGATGAGAGCGCTTTTGTCCGAAATTCCGCTGCTAAGTTAATTTTTAACCTATTTCGAGAACAAGCAATTAATTCTTTAGTGTGGGTTGCAAAAAGTGAAGTATCGCCTTTAATCCTTAGTACAATTTTTAATTTGATAGGTAATAGTAATGAATCAGCCATTAAGCCCATAATTATAGAATTAAATAAAGTTCTAGAAAAAATCTCTTTAAAATTAGGGATAACACAAGGTGAAGCTAGATTTATACTTGATCTCGAAGCTCAATTCGTTTTGGTTGACCAAAATTCTACATTCGAGTTTGGATCTTATTCGCATTATATTAAGATTCATGATTTCCGTTACAATCGAAATTGGCTTGAAATTCATGATAAACATATAACGTCATTGACTCTGAACATCCATAATTGGTTATACGTTAAAAAAAACCTTGAATACATGAACTCTTTTCACAAGCTCACCTATCCAGAAATATATCTTGAGATTTTAAAAGAAAATAGCATTTGGGCGCTTGATAATTTTTCCATCCCCGAATCAATAGATTGTTTGCAGAACCTTAAATTGTTAAATTTAAGTAGGAATGGATTGGTGAGTTTACCCAGATCTATAGGACATCTAAAAAAACTTCAAATTTTGGATCTATCTTATAATAATCTAATAAGACTCCCAAAGTTAATCCTCTCATTAAAAGAATTAAGAGTGCTAAATATTTCTTATAATAAGATTGAAACCTTTTCTAAGGAGTTTAATAGATTTCTAAACTCATTAGAGAAATTTACAATTTAGTCAAGTTTTTATATTAAGAGGTCAATTCAGTTAATTATATAAATAATTTCGTCTAAGATTTATATCAATGATTTTTAAGTCAGATAGGTGCAAATAATGAGTGATGAAAAGAAAAAGATTAACGGTGGAGATGTTTTAGTTAAATGCTTACTTAAAGAAAATGTAAAATATCTATTTGGAATTCCAGGTGGTCAATTCTTAAACATGTATGATGCAATTAACAATTGGGGGCGAGAAGCAGGAATTGAGACTATATTATTTAGACATGAAGCTGCAGCAGCCCATGCAGCTGATGCGTGGGCACGAGTAACAAACACACCTGGTATTTGTTTTGGAACCGTTGGACCAGGTGCAACAAATTTGATTTCTGGAGTAGGCGCCGCTTGGGCTGATAATATACCAATGATTACGATTGTACCTCAAGTTAATTCAGAATTCCAAGACTCTTTTACTTTACAAGGGAGTCTAGATCAGATTACAATGTATAAACCCATAACCAAATATCAAAAAAGCATACGAAAGCTCAAAGAAATTCCAGATGCCGTTCGTAAAGCATTTAGAGAAGCGTTGGGAGGTCGTCCTCAGCCAGTGCTACTAGAAATATTTGAAGATGCTTTTCTCGAAGAAATTGAGGAAGATAGTCTAATACTTCTAAATAAAGAGAATTATCGTGCCATTGAAAAACCAGTTGTTAAGGAAGAAATAATAGAAAAAGCCTTGGAGTTAATACTCAACGCAAAAAAACCCTTAATAGTCTCTGGGGGAGGAGTTTCAAGATCTGAAGCATGGAACGAATTAGAGGAATTTATTGATTACTTACAATTACCTGTAATAACATCAGGGAGTGGGATGGGAACAATACCAGAAAAATCCCAATACCTTTTTGGAGCAGGAGTTGCAGGTATGGGTTTGAAAGTAATTCCTGAAGCGGATGTAGTTCTTGCCCTTGGATGTAAATTTTCTTGGACAATGGGCCACGGAGCTGAACCATTTTGGAAAGATTCTCAGACATTAATCCAAGTTGATATTGATCCTTCAATTATTGGTCGTGCCAAACCAGTAACTTTGGGCATTATTGGTGATTGTAAGCAGTTTTTAACTCAAATCCTTGAAAAAGCAAAAAAGAAAGACAGGATTCAAAGTAGAGCATGGTTAGAAGAACTAAAAATAACTCGTCAAACTAATATAGAAAAACTAAATAAGAAATTATTAAAAGATAAAATTCCAATCCCCCCTAAGAGACTAATCAAAGATATATTTGAATCTATGGATGAAGATGCTATTTTAATTCTTGATGGTGGAGATATATCAGTATCTGCTGCAGAGCAAGTTTATGACTACAATCTACGAAAACCACTTTCTACCCTGGCAGCTACTGGAATGGGTCAATTAGGTACTGCTGTACCTTATGGAATTGGTGCTAAGCTAGCCAAACCAAACAAACAAGTGGTTGCTATTGCAGGAGATGGCGCATTTATGATAAATATTCAAGATTTGGAAACCGCTGTTAGATTGAAATTAAAAAATCTGGTATATGTTGTCGCAAATAACGATGCATGGGGGATGATAAAGTCAGGGCAAAAATTGTTTAAGGGGAAACGTTATATAGATGTAGATCTTCCAGCTTTTGACTATGCCAAATGCGCTGAAAGTTTTGGTTGCTATGGAGAGGTGGTGACTGATCCTAATGAAATTAAGCCTGCTTTTGAAAGAGCAAAAAACTCTGGTAAGCCAGCGGTATTAGACGTTAAAATTGACTTCGAGACTCCCGATACCACAAAACTCATGGGTGCTATGGGGATTCTATAATTCATGACACACCTAAATCAGTTTTTTAGATAAAAAGAGGTTTAATTGAATTGAAAGCGGCTGTTTTTGAAGGTAAAGAAACCATTACGATTAAAGATGGCTTTGAAAAGCCAAAAATAGCGTCTGATGAAGTTTTAATTAAAGTCAAAAAAGTAGGAATTTGCGGTACTGATGTAGGTTCTTATGAATCTGGTGGACCTTATTTTCCCAATAAAATTATTGGCCATGAATTTTCAGGTGATATTGTTGAAGTTGGTGAAAGTGTAAAGAAGATTAAAATTGGAATGAGAGTAACTGTAAATCCTCAAATTCCTTGTTTTGAATGTTACTATTGCCTTCACAATCTTGAAAATATGTGTAAAATAAAAAACTTTGCTTATGGGACCACAGAAAATGGAGCGATGAGAGAGTTTATCAATGTAAAGGCGGAAAGGGTACACCTATTACCTGATAATGTAACTTATGATGAGGGTGCTTCTGTTGAACCTCTTTCAGTTGCAATATATGCTGTAGAGCAATCTGGATTTCATTTAGGTCAAAACGCAGTAGTTATTGGTGCTGGTCCAATTGGTTTATTTGTTATTCAAGTGTTAAGAGCTGCAGGAGCAAATCAAATTTTGGTTCTTGAGCCTGTTGAAACAAAGCAAAAAATTGCATTGCATCTAGGGGCTGATAAAGCTTTTTTACCAAAGGAATGGAATAAAATTGTAAGATACTTAGATAAGCTTGGGCCAGATCATATATATGATTGCGTTGGACTCTCTGAAACCTTTTCTACATCCTTACAAATGGTAAAGATGGGTGGTAAAATAACCCTTATAGGATTGCATTCAAGCAAATTTGAAATTAATAATATCTTTGCCATGGCACTAAATAATATCTCTGTTCGAGGAATATATGGCTATAATCAAGACATTTTCACGACAGCAATTAACTTATTTGCTCAAAAAAAAATAAAAGTCGACCCATTAATTACAAATCGTATAAAACTTGAGAATGTCCCTGATATGTTTAAGATTTTAGGTCATCCACCCCATAATGAGTTAAAGGTTTTTGTCGAATTTGATTAAAAATCTAAAATTTTTTTTATTTTTTCTGCTATTTTTTTAAGAATTATTACGATTTTGTGCTATAATGAGGTTAAACTAAAAAATCATTTACTCTAAAAATAATAAATTGGATTTAATTTATTAATGGAAATTTCTAAACCTATTTTAGGAATATATTCTAATAGTTAATTAAAAATTATTAATATTAAGAGTTGATATTGTGAGTAATAAAAAAGGCCAGGTTCAATGCATTAATGATGAGATTCTTGAAAAGCTCTCATTAAAAAATCGTAATAAATTTCTAAATTATAATTTGATGAGCTATTTAAAGCCAGAACATTTAAATTTTCTCAAAAAAACCCAAAAATTTTTCGAGCGATTCGAAAAGAACCGCAATATAAATCATTCGGAAGACTTTTATGATTGGATACCGGAATTGGGGAAAGAAGGTTTAGTTACTAGAGTTCATAAATTTGATAATTTAGGCTTTAACTTTGAACCCTATGGGATGACAGCAGAATTTATGAGGATTCTTGCTACGGACTTTTTTGATCCTCAACTTGCGATGGGTGGGGGAGCTACAGTTTTAGCAATTAATCCTATATTATTTCATCATGAAGATGAGGAAGTAAGGCTAAAGGCTTTAAAGGAAATGATTTCTGGGGAAAAAGTAGGGTGTATATGTATTACTGAGCCAGAAAGAGGTTCAGATGCTGTTCATATGTTAACTAAATGTGAAGAGCAACCCGATGGAAGTTTTCTAGTAAATGGGGAAAAAATTTATCAAACGAGTGGACCAAAAGCAGGTTGGGCGGTGGTATATGCTGTAACAGAAGAAAATAATGGAAATACAATGGCACAATTTTTAGTAGATACGTCCTGGGAGGGATGGAAAGCAGAACGTATAAATATACCATGGACTCCTCGAATATTTATAGGAAAAGAGACGTTTACTAACTTGAGAATCCCAAAAGAATATATTTTAGGTAAACCCGGTGAAGGTAGGTCCCATTTATTTGAAGGTCTTAACATGGAACGATTAGGGATAGTGTGCTTAAATGTAGCAGAAGCATGGAATGCAATTTCCCACGCGGCGATATATGCAAATATGAGAAAACAATTTGATCAGGAAATCTTAAAATATCAAGGAGTAGGATTTCCATTATCTGATTTATGGGCTGAAACAATGAGCCTAACGTTAGCCACTCTCAACATTTTTGGCATGATAGATGATAAGATGGAACAACTTGGGACTTTACCAAAAGAATTTAATCTAGCTTTAATGGCTACAGCATCACAATTAAAATGTATAAGTGCAAAGTTAAGCGAAAGAACCGCCTATGAATGTGCAAACCTTATGGGAGGTGCAGGAGTATGTGATAATACTCTGATGCATGATTTGCTTGGAGTGACAAGAATACAAGAAATTGGTGGCGGTACTAGGCAAGTACAACAATATATAATGAGTTTAACATTGAGACAAATTTTCAAACTCCTATAAGATAGAACTACTTCATTAAATTCTAATATTTTCTTTCTAATTTTTAACCTGCTTCTCCTTAATTCTCACTATTAATGATTTAATAATACGGTCATTTAATTTACCTAGTAATAATTTTAATTACAAAATATTACATTTATTTATCTTTTATAAGGATTTAATTGGTTAGAATAAAGAAGTTCTTAATTCAAACTGAAGATTCCTAGGATTTTTTGTATAAAATTACAAAGTTGGAGAATGATAAAAAAGAGATCAAAATTATGAAGATACTTGTTTTAGATGACTTACACCAAGCTGGAATTGATGTTTTTATGCGAGAGGGATTTCAAATTGATTCGAAAAGTAAAATTAACACGACAGAACTAACTGAACTTATTAACAACTATGATGCGATTGTTGTGCGGGGTGCTACGAAAATAAGCTCCGAAATATTAAACTTAGCATCGCGTTTAAAGGTTATTGGTCGCGCAGGTTCTGGCGTTGATAATATCAATATAATAGCCGCAACAAAGAAAGGTGTGGTTGTAATGAACACCCCAGGTGGTAACACAATAACAACTGCGGAACATGCCCTTGCTTTGATGTTTTCTCTTGCTCGTCAAGTCCCCCAAGCTTCAGCTTCTATGAAGGATGGAAAATGGGAAAAAAGTTTCTTTATAGGAACTGAACTTACAAATAAAATATTAGGTATTATTGGATTAGGTAATATTGGCAAGATTGTTGCTGAAAGAGCAATAGGGCTCAAAATGGTTGTGTTGGCTTACGATCCTTATATCTCTAAAGAGGATGCTATTAAATTTGGAGTTGAATTAGTCTCTTTAGACGAAATTTATGCACGATGTGATTTCATAACATATCATACCCCACTTACGCCAGAAACTAGAGGAATAATAAACATCCAAGCTATAAATAAAATGAAAAAAGGAGTTTTCCTTATTAATTGTGCTCGAGGGGAACTCATCAATGAATCAGATCTTTTAGCAGCACTAGAATCTAACCATGTTAAGGGTGTTGCTCTTGATGTCTTCTCTATGGAACCTCCCCCACGTGATCTACCCTTACTAAAGCATCCCAATGTTATCCTAACACCTCACTTAGGTGCATCTACGATTGAAGCTCAAGAAAAAGTGGCAATATTGATTGCTGAACAAATAAGTGATTTCTTAAAATATGGTACTATCCGTAACTCCGTTAATTTTCCACCCATTACATCTGAAATGCTTCCAATTTTACGTCCTTATCTCACACTTTGTGAACGACTAGGCTCCTTTCGAGGACAATTGTTATCCAGTCCACTCAAAGAGCTCCGAATAGAATATTTGGGCGAAGTATCTAAACTTATGACTGAACCATTGACCATTTCTGTATTAAAAGGACTTCTTCAGCATCAAACTGAAGATGTTAACCTAGTTAATGCGAGGATGGTTGCTGAAGAACGCGGAATTAAAGTGAGTGAAACCAAAACTACAAAAACCGAAAATTATACAAGCTTAATTCGTGTAATATCAATACTCAATAATGAAGAAGCCTCAATCTCTGGTGTAATTTTTGGGAATAATCCGAAAGTTATTAAAGTCAATCATTTTCCGATCGAAGCAGATCTTTCAGGAGGAATCCTGATGTTAGAGAATCTAGATGTTCCAGGTGTAATAGGACGTGTAGGGACTTTTTTAGGTGACAAGGGAATCAATATCGCTAGTTTTCAATTAGGTCGCAATAAACCAGGAGGAACTGCAATTTCACTCATAAATGTAGACAATATCGTATCTGACAAAGTAATTACTGAGCTTGTAATGCTGCCTAATGTTAATTTCGCTAAATATCTGATTTTTCCATCATAATTTTTCGCTTATTAAATATAATTTTGTTCATACCTATAATATTCTTTAATAAGAAACAATTTACTTGTTAAACCAATAATAAAGCAAGTATCCTTTTAAGTAATCTCATTTAATTTGTAAGTAATAAAGTGATTTAGAAATTGATGAATCGTAATGAAAAATCTCAACAATAAAAATTGCTTCATTACTGGAGCAGCTAATGGAATAGGTAAATCCTTTGCATTGGCATTAGCACGTGAAGGGATGAATTTATTTATTACTGATATTGATTTAGAAAGCCTCGAAAGAGTAAAAAATGAGATTGAAGATCTTGGTGCTACAGTTTATTCTGGTTTGTGTGATGTTACTCGAATAGATCATTTTAAATCTATTTCGAACGAATTTTTTTCAAAATTAGGACACATTGATTTATTACTAAATAATGCAGGAATTGCTATTGGAGGCAGCATTTTAGACATTACTTTAGATGATTGGAAACAAGTCCTTGATGTTAATTTGTGGAGCGTTATTCATTCACTGGAAGTTTTTCTACCAAAAATGCTAGAAAGGAGATCAGGACATATAGTTAACGTTGCTTCGGGAGCTGGTATTGTGGGATCAACCGAACCCCTCCCCTATGTTACTTCAAAATTCGCAGTCGTAGGCTTATCTGAAACGTTATTTGGTCAACTTAATTCTTACGGGATTAAGGTATCAGTAATCGTTCCTACCTATATTAGAACCACTATCTTCGATAAAGCGAAAATCAAATATTCAAAAGAGCTTATTAATGATGTTGGTCAAGAAAAATTAAATGAAATTTCTCGAGATTTATTAAAAGACATGCAAAGCAAAGCAATGCTTCCTGATAGGGCAGTAAAAAAATATATTAAAGGAATTAAAGAAGATCAGCTTTATATTTATGATACAAAAGCAATGCTAGGAATCCTTACTTTGAAGGGCACTAATCCCCACCAATATGAAACTTTTTTAAAGGAAAATAGCAAAAATTCAGAAAAGACAACCCGCGCTCACTATTTAAAATATGGTATTGATATAGAAAAATATAGAATAGGTTAACCAAAAATGAATATAGAGGATTTTGAAGATATAATTTATGAAAAGGAAGAAAATGGGATTTGTACTATTACCTTTAATAGACCAGAAAGGAGAAATGCACTATCATATATTACCTTTTTAGAGATTGATACAGTTTTAGAGGATATGGAAAAAGATAAGAATGCTCGGGTTTTAATTATGACAGGATGCGAGGAAGCTAAGGCGTTCTCTTCGGGAGGGTATTTTAATATTAAAATGCTTACAGATATTCCGGATGATATCAAAAATGAAATTGATCTCATGGATATTGCACAGAAACGATTGTGTATGAAATTATGGGATTTCTCAAAACCAGTTATTGCTGCAATTAACGGATTAGCTGTAGGTGCGGGAATTACCATGCCACTTGCAGGAGCTGATTTAATATACATGGCGGATGATCCTGATACCTGGTTAGGGTTTTATTTTGTTAAACGAGGTATTGGACCCGAATTTGCACTTTCTTTTCTTTTACCAATCTATGTAGGGTTTCAAAAAGCAAAAGAGATTCTTTACTTTGGCGATAAAATTTATGCAAAAGAAGCAGAAAGGTTAGGAATCATTAACAAAGCTATAGCTACTAAAGAATTACTCTCTTATACGAGAGAGCAAGCATTAAGACTTATTCCCCCTAAAGGACCAAGTATGTCATTAAAATTGATGAAAAAAACAATGCATCATTATTTTAGAGACATACTTTCAAAAACTTTAGATTTAGAAAATGAGAGTCTACAAGCGTTGTTTAAAACAAGTGATTTTAGAGAATCAACAAAAGCATTAGGTCAAAAAAGAGAACCTGTTTTTAAAGGAAAATAACTTTTTTTAATAAAAAATTAATAATAACCCTTTTTTATGGTTTTGATCCTCATATATTATAGTTGATTTTGTATAGCTAACTAAAACTTACAAATGGAAAATAAAATTGCTTAATGATGAAATTGGTTTTGACAATAATAAGTACTTAAGAGAGCAATCTAATAGTATAATGGACAGAACAGCTCAATTTGGAAATAAATTATACTTAGAATTTGGTGGAAAATTGATCTCTGATTATCATGCTGCCCGTACTCTGCCTGGATTCGACCCAAATGTAAAGTTAAAACTTTTAAAACTCCTTGAAGATAAAATTGAGGTTATTGTATGTATATATTCCGGGGATATTGAAAGGAAGAAAATTCGTGCAGATTTTGGGATTTCTTATGATTCTGATGCGATGAAACTAATTGATGAACTTCGTGAGGGGGGAATTAATGTAATTGCTGTTGTTGTAACGCGTTTTAAGGGACAACCGGTAGTAAAACAATTTATGAACAAATTAGAACGTCGTAATATAAGTGTATATACCCATTATCCAATTAAAGGATATCCTACTAATATTGATCGAATCGTGAGCGAAGAAGGATACGGTGCTAATGAATATATTGAAACAACTAAACCAATTATCATTGTAACTGGACCTGGACCAGGTAGTGGCAAAATGGCAACTTGTCTTTCTCAAATCTATCACGAACATTTAAGAGGATTAGTCGCAGGTTATGCTAAGTTTGAAACATTTCCAATTTGGAATTTACCATTAAAGCATCCTGTAAATTTGGCTTATGAGTCCGCTACAGCTGATTTAGGAGATTTTAATCAAGTAGATCCCTTTCATCTCGAGGCCTATAATATACCTGCGATAAATTATAATAGAGATATTGAAATTTTTCCAGTACTCAAGAAAATTATGTCTAGGATTATGGGTACTAAATTAATATATAAATCTCCCACAGATATGGGTGTAAACCAAGCAGGTTTTGCGATTACCAATGATGAAGTAGTGCAACAAGCAGCTAAACAAGAATTAATCCGGAGATACTTTCGATATAGTTGTGAATATGCTATTGGTATTGCAGATAAAAAAACAGTGCAGAGAGCTGAATTATTAATGAAAGAATTAAACCTCACACCATTAGATCGAAAAGTAGTAGAAGAAGCTCATCAAGCATCCATGCTTGCCCAAAAAAAAGGCAAAGGTAATGAAGGAGTTTTCGCAGGAGCGGCTTTAGAATTAAGAGATGGTACCATAATTACTGGTAATAATTCCCCACTCATGCATGCGGCTTCTAGCTTAATATTAAATGCAATTAAAGAATTAGCTCGTATCCCCGATAATATTCATTTATTATCTCCAAATATATTAGAAGCAATAAGTAATTTGAAATCAGAAATTTTCAATCAAAAAAGATTGAGCCTCAATCTTGAAGAAACCCTTATAGCTTTAAGTATTAGTGCTGATTTCAATCCTTCTGCCAAAGTAGCAATGGAAAAACTGAAGGATCTTAGAGGTTGTGAAATGCATTCAACTCATATACCTACTCCTGGTGATGAAGCTGGATTAAGAAGATTGGGGCTCAATATAACTTCTGAACCTCATTTTTCATCAAAAAGTTTGTTTATTTCCTAATTAAGGTATAAACTTATTTCTCGAAATCCTTATTAAATGTGGTTTATATTTAATATTTTTATTATGAAAAAAGTATAGGAAAATAATATCTAATAAAGGTCGGCTAGAAATATGACTACTAAATGTAAATACTGCTTTGTAACTGGCGGAGTTATGTCAGGAATAGGAAAAGGAGTAGTAACAGCCTGTATTGGTAAGGTTTTACAATTTAGAGGATTTAAAGTTTCGGTAGTTAAAATTGATCCTTATTTGAATGTAGATCCAGGAACATTAAACCCAATCGAGCATGGAGAATGCTTTATTACTGAGGATGTATGGGAGTTTAAGCCAGTTTTTGAATCTAATGAACGTTCCTATAGAATCTCGGAAATTGATCAAGATTTTGGAACTTATAGTAGAATTTTAGGTATTGAAATGCATCCTTCTCATAACATAACATCTGGCCAAATCTACCTTTCTACTATATTAAGTGAAAGAAAAGGTAAATTTTTAGGAAAAACCGTCCAATTAATACCTCACGTTACAGATATAATTAAAAAACGGTTATTTGAAATTTCTGAAAAGGAAGAATTGGACGTATTATTAATTGAATGCGGAGGAACTGTAGGTGATTTAGAATCAAGTATCTTTTTAGAAGCGTTTCGTCAAATTAAATTAGAATACCCTAAGCACACTGCTTTTGTTCATGTGACTTTAGTACCCTATTCAAAAGCTGTTGGCCAACAAAAATCAAAACCTACACAACATTCCGTAAAGATGCTTCAAAGTCTTGGATTACAACCAGATATTATAATTGGTCGAAGTGAAGTTCCTTTAGCAAAAGATATTAAACGAAAAATTTCATTATATTCAAACGTTCCGGAAAAAGCAGTGATATCAAATCCAGATTTAGAAGTTGTATATGAGCTTCCTATCCTTTTTGAAGAACAAGGTTTAGGAGATATTATCTGTGAATTAATTGATTTGAAGGCAAAGCTAGTATCTTACAATGAAGTAACCAATTATTCTGAATGGGTAAAAATGGTCAAAATGTATAAAGAGGCTAACGAAAGTGTTAGAATTGGAATGCCTGGAAAATACTTTAACATTTCTGACTCCTATATCTCGATTAATGAAGCTTTAGAGCATGCTGGTGCTCATTTAGGGCAAAAAGTTGATTTAAAGATGATTAATATTACTGAAGATACAAATATTACAGAGGAATTAAGGGATTGTGATGGCATACTGTTAACACCAGGCTTTGGTGAAAGAGCAGTAGAAGGAATGATTCTCGCAGCTGAATTTGCAATGGAAAATAAAGTGCCTTTCCTGGGAATTTGTTTTGGAGCGCAACTTTTTTTCGCAGGTTTTTGTCGAAAATATTTAGGGTTAAAGGGCGCAAATTCTACTGAGATTGATCCAATAACACCTTATCCTGTTGTTGATTTGTTAGAAAGCCAAAAATTAATTGATGAAATGGGAGGCACTATGCGACTGGGTTCTCAAAAAATCATTGTGGAAAAGAATTCAAAATTATTTAAAGCCTATAAGCAAACAGAGATTAAAGAAAGATTTAGGCATCGTTACCATATTAAAGAGCGATTCATTACAAAGGAGGCAATAGAAAAAGGATTACTAATTTCAAGCAGAGATCAAACCGGACAAATTATAAACAGTATAGAGTTAGATAGGAATGATCATTGGATGGTTGGAACGCAATTTCATCCAGAATTTAAATCGAGGCCTTATAAACCTTCCCCTGTCTATTATGATTTTATAAAAGAATGTATTAAATTTAAAAAACAACAGTAATTCATTTACTTCTTATTTAAATATCTAAAAAATTTAGAATTTTCGAAGGATTAACTTTTATTAAAATATAATTCTTTCTTTTAAAGGGTAATCCATAAGTAATAAGAAAATAGTTAACAAATATTAGAGTCATTTTTAATAATTTATCGTATTTCTATTACATAATTAAATATAAAAAGTAAAAATACTGATTAAAATGCCATTAAAAACCCCAGAAGAATATTTGGAAAGTATTAAACGCCCTGTAAATCTGTACATGTTCGGAGAAAAAGTTAAAGAATTTTGGAATCACCCGATTATCAAGCCTTCAATAAATACAGTAATGAAAATCTATGAACTTGCTCAAAATGAACAATATAAAGACATCATGACGACAACATCTCATTTAACGGGTGAAATAATAAATAGATTTACCCATATTCATCAATCAACTGATGACTTAATTAAAAAAGTAAAGATGCAAAGATTATTAGGGCAACATACTGCATGTTGTTTTCAAAGATGCGTTGGATTTGATGCGGCGAATGCGTTATATAGTGTCACCTTTGAAATGGATAAAAAATGTGGAACTAATTATCATGATCGGTTTAAGAAATATTGGATTGAGGTTCAAAACCAAGATCTGATGGTAGATGGCGCTATGACCGATACAAAAGGAGATAGAAGTAAAAGACCCGCAGAGCAGCCAGATCCTGATGCATATTTGCATATTGTCGATGAAAATGATGATGGAATAGTAGTTAGAGGAGCCAAAGTGCATCAAACAGGTTATCTCAATTCTCATCGTGCAATCATCATGCCCACTCTTGCTCTTAGACCTGGTGAGGAAAATTACGCTGTAAGTTTTGGAATTGATACAAATGCAAAAGGAATCACTATGATATATGGACGGCAATCGTGTGATACACGGAAAATTGAAGAAGGAAAATTAGATATTGGAAATTTCATGTTTGGTGGTCAAGAAATTTTCGTTGTTTTTGAAGATGTGTTTGTTCCAAAAAAAAATATTTTTATGAAAGGGGAAGTTGAATTTTCTGGAGAATTAGTCAATAGATTTGCTGGATTTCATCGACAGTCTTATGGTGGATGTAAAGTAGGAGTAGGAGATGTTTTAATAGGTGCCACAGCCTTAATAGCAGAATATAATGGGGCAGATAAAGCATCCCACGTTAAAGACAAATTAGTTGAGATGACACATCTAAATGAAACATTATATAGTTGCGGTATTGCTTGTAGTTCCTTAGGTTTTCAGCGTGATGCAGGAAATTATGAAATGGATATGCTCTTAGCTAATGTTTGTAAACAGAATGTAACACGTTTTCCTTATGAGATAGGGAGACTAGCAGAAGATCTTGCAGGAGGAATCATCTGTACTATGCCTTCTGAACTAGATATGAAATCGGAGGAAATTGGCCCATTAGTTGAAAAATATCTCAGTACATGTGAAGGAATTTGCGCTGAAGATAGATATAAGGTTTTGAGATTTATTGAAAACCTTACTATGGGTGTAGCTTCTGTTAGTTATAGAACAGAGTCTATGCATGGAGCAGGCTCGCCTCAAGCTCAGAGGATAATGATTTCTCGTCAAGCTAATTTAGAGGAAAAGAAGAAACTAGTTAAAAAAATCCTTAAAATTGAATAATCCATTTTTTTTGATTAAATCTCTAAATAAAATTAATATATTATATTCATGCAAAATAGTGACCTATTTTTTTTTGAAATGACCTTAATTAAGTTTAAAATTTACTATTGAATAAATTTAGAAAATTGTCGTATGATATCTTAGAATTATCAACACTTTAACAGCTTAATAAATATTCTTAAAAAAAGTTATATAATATCTTTATTTTAAGGATTAAAAAGAAGAAGAATATATTTTGTCTTATGCTTTATAAGAAAGAAAGACCCGCTGTTTTAATATTTAAGGACGGTCGCTATTTTGAAGGGATCGGTTTTGGAGCGACCAAACAAGTAGAGGGAGAGATAGTTTTTACAACGATTACGGGAGCAGGATATAATGAAACGCTAACAGATCCTTCTTATCAAGGTCAGATTGTTGTTATGACTCATCCTCTTGTTGGTAATTATGGAGTTCCAGCTTGGGAAAAAGATAAATATGGGATACATAAATATTTTGAATCAGATTCAATAAAAGTTAGTGGGTTCGTAGTTAATGAATGTTGTAAAAATCCCAGCCATTTTGAAAGTGCAAAAACCTTAAATGAGTTCCTTTTAGAAGAAAATGTTCCTGGAATTGAATGGATTGACACTCGAGCAATTACTAAGATACTAAGAGAAGAAGGCGTTAAACTTGGGATATTGAAGGTATATAATCCTGGGGACAGGCCTAATATCGAAAAATTAAAGGAAAAAGCAAAAGATGTTGAGGATCCTAATCTTCGACACCTAGCGAGTGAGGTATCGACAAAAGAAGTTAAAAGGTTATTACCATCTGATCCTAAAGGACGCGTTGTATTGATTGATTTGGGTGTAAAAAATAATATTTTACGGAATTTACTCCAACGACAAATCGAGATAATAATGGTTCCCTATGATTTTTCTTACGAGCAAATCATGAAATTCAAGCCAAATGGGGTTTTTATTTCCAATGGACCTGGTGATCCAGCAATATATGAAAAAGCAATCATTACTTCTAAAAAATTGATTGAAAACTCAATCCCTACAATGGGTATCTGTTTAGGGAATCAAATAATTGCTTTAGCTGCGGGAGGTACATCTTACAAGTTAAAATATGGTCACCGAGGTGGAAATAAGACAGTTATAAACCCTGAAACCAGACAATGTTATATTACTTCTCAAAATCACGGATTTTGTGTGAAAAGGTTTGAAGAAGAAGGATTTAAGGAATTTTTAATCAACATTGATGATAATTCAAATGAAGGGATTATCCATAAGGAAAAGCCTATCTTTGCGGTACAATTTCATCCTGAAGCATCTCCTGGACCTTTAGACTCTCTTTACTTATTTGATAAATTTTTAAATTATATGGGGTTATGATAATGCCATTAGATAATACTGTTAAAAAAGCATTAGTTTTAGGTTCCGGAGGAATCCGTATTGGTCAAGCAGGAGAATTTGACTATTCAGGAAGTCAGGTATTAAAAGCTTTAAAAGAAGAAGGAATATATACCATTTTAATAAATCCGAATATTGCAACTATCCAAACGGACCCTGAATTATCTGATAGAGTCTA
Source organism: Promethearchaeota archaeon (assembly GCA_011364975.1). Classification (GTDB taxonomy): domain Archaea; phylum Asgardarchaeota; class Lokiarchaeia; order Sigyniarchaeales; family SOKP01; genus SOKP01. The sequence continues at coordinate 42,483 of RDOE01000012.1, forward strand.
TTTATTACCCGTGAATGTAAAATATGTCGAAGAAGTAATCAAAAAAGAAAAACCTGATGGCATTTTACTTGCTTTTGGTGGTCAAACTGCTTTAAATGTTGGAGTAGAGTTAAAAGAACTAGGAATATTAGAAAAGTATAATCTCAGAGTTCTTGGTACCCCCATAGAAGCAATAGAGGCTACGGAGGATCGAGATTTATTTGTTCAAGCTATGAATAAGGCTAATGCAAAAGTTTGTCGTAGTAAGGCTGTTAATACTTACAAAGATGCAATTACCGTTGCTGAAAACTTTGGATTTCCATTAATGATTAGAGTCGCTTATACATTAGGTGGAAGAGGCTCAGGAATTGTTGATAATATGAAAGATTTTGAAAAGATGGCTAGAAAAGGATTAGCTCAATCACGAATAAATCAAATTTTAATTGAAGAATCGGTATGGGGATGGAAAGAAGTCGAATATGAAGTGGTCAGAGATGCTTTAGATAATTGTTTTATTAATTGTAACATGGAAAATTTTGATCCCGTCGGTATTCATACAGGAGAAAGTATTGTTGTAGCACCAAGTCAAACCCTTACAAATCAAGAATACCATATGTTACGCTCTGCCTCAATCCGAGTAATAAGAAGTCTTGGAATAATCGGAGAGTGCAATATTCAATATGCTCTACATCCTTATTCAAAAGAATTTAGGGTAATCGAAGTAAATGCAAGACTCTCACGCTCTTCAGCATTAGCCTCAAAAGCTACAGGCTATCCTTTAGCTTATATTGCAGCCAAACTAGCTATAGGATATAATTTACCAGAGCTTAAAAATAAAATTACGGGGATCACAACAGCCTGTTTTGAACCAGCATTAGATTATTTAGTTCTTAAAATTCCAAGATGGGATTTAACAAAATTCCAGAAAGTGGATCGCCGAATAGGAAGTCAGATGAAATCGGTAGGCGAAGTGATGGCAATAGGAAGAACCTTTGAAGAAGTACTCCAAAAAGCAGTTAGGATGTTAGATATAGGGATGAAAGGATTAGTTACAAATGATTTAGCTCCGATTCAAGATATTAACGAATTGAAATATGAACTAAGAAATCCTACTGATCAACGCCTTTTCAGACTTGCTGAAGCGATAAAGAGAGAGATCTCTATTGATGAAATTTATAGGTTATCCAGAGTAGATAAATGGTTCTTATATAAATTAAAAAATATTGTGGATATTGAACGACAGTTACAGGATATTAAATTATTAGAGACTGATGACAATGAAAAGAAATACTGGCTAATTCGAGCCAAGCGATTTGGGTTTTCTGATGGCCAATTAGCAAAGTTAATCGGAGTTAATACAATATTTATTCGACAGATGCGAAGAAGATTAGAGATTCAACCATATGTCAAACGCATTGATACATTAGCCGCAGAATGGCCTGCTATTACAAATTATCTTTACCTTACTTATAGTGCATCAGAACATGATATTGATTTTAATCAAGAAAATAAAAATGGATTGAAAAAAGTAATTGTCCTTGGGAGCGGAACTTATAGAATTGGGGCTTCAGTAGAATTTGATTGGGGGTCTGTAAATTGTTTATGGGGTTTGAAAAATCTAGGTGTAGACCAAGCAATAATGATCAATTATAATCCTGAAACAGTTTCAACAGATTATGATATTTCGGATAAATTGTACTTCGAAGAGCTCTCAGGAGAAAGAGTGCTCGATATATGTGAACTTGAGAACGCTTTTGGGGTGGTAGTTTCTGCAGGAGGACAAATCGCTCAAAATCTTGCCTCAAAATTTGCAAAATATTCTGAATTTTTCCGTAAAACTGGAATAAACATTTTGGGAACACATGGTAATAGGATTGATATGGCAGAGGATCGCGCAAAATTCAGTGCGTTGCTAGACCAACTCGAAATAAAGCAACCTCAATGGAAAATGTTAACTACTAATAAAGAGGCATTAGAATTTGCAAAAGAAGTAGAATATCCTGTATTGGTAAGACCATCTTATGTTTTAAGTGGGGTAGCTATGAGAGTATCATATGACGAATCAACACTTAAAGATACTCTTGATCTAGCTGCTACTATTTCGAAAGAGTATCCTGTAGTGATTACAAAATTTTTTACGAATGCTCGTGAAGTGGAATGCGATGGTGTTTGTGACGGTGAGAATGTATTGATTGGAGCTATTGTTGAGCACATAGAGAATGCAGGAGTACATTCTGGTGATGCTAATATGGTAATACCTCCTCAAACGTTATCTAATGGAGTTATTGAAATAATTGAGAGTTATACCAAGAAGATTGCCTTAGCATTAAAGATCAAGGGTCCTTTTAATATACAGTACTTAGTGCAAGAGGAGGATGTATTTGTTATTGAGTGTAATTTACGTTCAAGTAGAAGTATGCCTTATGTTTCCAAAGCAAGAGGAATAAATTTGATGCGGCTCGCTGCCGAAATTATTATGGGAAAATTAATTCCTGAAAAACTATTGAATTTATCTTATGGTAATTATGTAGCAATTAAAACTCCTATGTTTTCCTTTATGAGGCTTGATAAGGCAGATCCTATATTGGGAGTCGAGATGGCTTCAACAGGAGAGATTGGAGTCATTGGTGATAATTTTTCTGAAGCCCTTATAAAAGCTTTGGAAGCTGCTGAGCAAGAAATTCCTATTGAAGGGGGAAATATTCTGATTTCAGTAGGGGGAGAAGAATTGAAAGAAAGAATTATTCCTTTAGCAAAAAAGGTAAAGAATTTAGGATTTACTATTTTTGCAACTGAGGATACTAAAAAAACTTTTAATTATAATGGCATTGAAGCCGTAAAACTCTATAAAGTACATGAATCCGGTATGGAACCCAATATTATGAGTTGTTTACAAAATGGGCATATTGACATGGTTATTAATATCCCTATACCAACTACAATTGAAGAAAAATTTAAAACGATTATGGAAGATGAATATCAAATTCGAAGAATGGCAGTAGACTTTAATATTCCAGTGATTACTAATCTACAGTTAGCAGAAGCTATAATCAATGCAATAGAATATATAAGATATAAGAATCCCTCAATTAAAGCTTTAAATGACTACCATAGAACATTAAAAACTACTTATTGGTAATTATTTTCCAATATCTAAAACTAAAATAAAAAAAAAAAATTAGCTTTTTCGGTTAATTTTTACAAAAATCCATGGAACTAATCCTACAAGTATAAAGGAAAGTATTAAGTACTGTAAAAAGTCCATTATCTGAGATTCAGGAAATAAACGACTCAAACCTAAGTAAAGAATTAAGGTAATAACGAGTCCGATTACTACATTTATAATTCTTTGCATATTAGTTAAATTTCTAGGCTCATACTTAATTTTCTCAGTTTCAAAGACATATCCTAATGCTAAACCCATCATTGCACCAGTAATCATTCCATAATCAACAGTTGAAGTTGGAAATATTAAGATCAGAATAACAAAAAGAGCTATTGGAATTATTACAGATAACACTATTTTAACAATCCAAGAAAGGCTAGCTACTTTTGGAGATATCTTTGGTTCTAATAGTATAAAAAAGATTAACCATAAGAATCCAAATGTTAATCCTCCCCAAACATCTTGTACATCATGCACTCCGATAATTACTCTTGAACTTGCGATAACATACACTAGGATAGTGAAAATCCAGAATAAGATTTTATTTTTTTTCTGGTATGCTTCATAAGCTAAGTAGCCCCAAGTCGCAACAGCTTGTTGAGAATGTCCTGAGGGAAAACCAAATCCCTCCTCAACTGGTTCACTATCACGTATATTAGTATAGGGTCTAGGATCTTGAAAAATGTCTTTTATAACCGAATTTATTAAATATGATCCAAATAACGAAAACGCTAAGTTTTTCCCGAGTTTCTTATCATACGTATACCAAACTACAACAATTAGTAAAATGTATATAAGTGTGTCTCCTAATTCGGAAATCAATGAAAAAATTGTATAGGTTATACTACTATCATAAAAGAATTCATTAAACCAAATATTTAACCCCGAAAGTAATAATACCAGTCCAACTATAAACGTTATCGCCGCAAGAATTAAAATCTTAAGAATCAGATTTATATCTACTTGAGTTTCTTCATTCATTTTTGTTTCTTCGTTCATTTTTCACACATTTTTAAAATATGTTTACAACTTTTTTAGTTGTATATTCAAATATGGATCATGTTATATTTATAGCTTTACACTAATCCTACAAGTACACCTACTAAAATTACTAGTACTACTACTAGGTTTACTAGCACAAATTGAGTTTGCTTAACCATAACTGTTTTATTAATAGAAAGTTTGAAAAAGTTTAAATCACTACTAAAAAGAATAGTTTAAAACAGCATTTTTGGTGTTGATTAATTTACTACCGTGGATATATCTTAATTCGCTTGAAAATTATCGGGACTCAGTGGAAAATAGTTGAAAAGCTGAAAAAATTTCATCCTGAAGGAGACCAAGATTGGAAAATTACCTATACCTCTCCTACCTACGGTGGTTGGGATTTAATTATTGAATGTGCCTTTAATAATCTCGAAGACTTGGATAAAATTGTTTCATTTTGTAGATTCGATAATGAATTAAAGGATTGGATTGAAGCTACAACCACGTTAATAAGTATAAGAAAGAATTATAATCTTTAGATTAGATTATTGATTATTATTTCTGAAATATCAGAAGAATATTCACCTGTTCTTCTAATACTCTCTGTTATAAAATCAATTTCAACTATATTTTCAGACTCAGGTGTTTTTTTAATTGAATTACAAAGAATCATCAATTGATTCACAGATTCAATATTTTCATTAGCTAATAAGGAATCTTTTTTTAACCAAGCATCCAAACTCATATTCAGCATATCTAACGAAAATCTACTTGCTTTAGTAATACTTTCATATATATCTTTATCAATTTTCTCGTAATTTATATCACATACATTTTTAGCAATTTTAACGGCGTGATCTCCGATCCTTTCAAGAAATTTGCTAATTAATTGAAAATTACTTGCATCCTCTAATGTTATATTTAATTTTTGGCACAATATAATGTCTCTTAATACAATATGAGATTGGCGTTCTACCAACCAATTAAGTTTATCAACCTGATCATCCCTTTCAATAACTTTTTGAGCTAAATCTACATTCCCTGTTTCTAAGGCTTTAACAGCTTCTTCATGCATATCTTGAACAAGAATGTACATCCGCTTAATGGTTTTTTCAAAAGGCATTTCCTTGGGATTTAGTAAATCCTTTATTAGGATATAATTATTAGTCTCTTCAATTATTTCTGAGCCAATAGTAATATTAATAAAACTTTCTATCGTTTCTCTAATAATTGGTTTAATTTTATTACCTGAAACAGTTATTTTAATCACCTTGTATCCCATAATGTATGCTCCGACTAATAATCTAAATAAATAATTAGGATCTTTTATCTCATCGACATCAAAATGCTTTTCTTTTTCGTATTGTTCAGAATCTATATATGGAGTTATGAGTAAGTTACCATCAGGTTGGGAAAGAATTCCTACAGTATCTTGTTTTTCAATTCCATGTTTTTCAACCCATTCTTTAGGAAGACTGATAATATATGAAGATCCTCCTGTTTTTTGTACTTTTCTTGTTTCTATATTAAATGACATTTTTTGATTCCTCTAATCTTAAGGATATATGATTTACTTTTAATATATAATATAAAGAGAACTATAAGATAAATATTATATATAGTGCGTCTATAAAATATATAGATATCTCTTATAACCAAATAATTGATATCTCAAAGCCTCTAAAAAATAATTTAAGAACCAATTAATTATATATTTTTTTATGTAATTAATTGGATGGTTTAATACCCTTTATGGATTTCTTTTTAACTATGATTATAACAGAAAAGACAACAATCCCAATAATACCAATTTGGTATCCTGAGATTGGATTATTGGATGAATTAGTGTTCTTATTATTATAGTAAAAGAAAGAATGCATAATATCAAAGATTTTAGTATTATCTATTAAAGAATTATTTTCTAATTGGCTTGATATCGGATTAAATATAAATACTGGAACATCTGCAGCTGTATGAGATGTGGTTGACCATGAAACACTAATATTATTAGCTCGTTCGATTCTAAGCATTTTTTTCTGTTCATAAGAGTCAAAAACAGATGGTAAAGTATCATCTAAGGTATTATCAAAAATTTTTAATCCACCAGTTTCGTGATCTGCGGTAACTATTAGTAATGTATTATCACTTTGAATACTATAATTAATTGCATAATCTATGGCTGAATTGAATTCGATTGTTTCTAATGCAACATCTACTTTATTATTAGCATGGGCTGCATGGTCTATCTTCCCTCCTTCTATCATTAAGAAAAAACCATTTGGGTTTTTAGATAATTGTTCTATCGCTTTTTTCGTCATATTATAAAGAGATGGAGTTAATAATGGATCTCTGCTTATTTCATAAGGCAGATGATCTCCTGCAAATAACCCGATTATTTTGGTTGAATTGCTTTCCATTAAAGCTGTATTATTTTGAATATAAGCATATCCGTTCAATTCTAAATCGCCTATTTGCGTAGAATTAAAATATGATTTTCCCCCTCCTAATATAATATCAACTGATGATTTTTCAACAATTTGCGTAACAATTTCAGAAGTTGAAGATCGTGAAGGAACATGTGTCATGAATGCTGCAGGTGTTGCGTGAGTTATTGATGTAGTAGTTACAATACCGGTGGCTTTACCTAAATTTTGGGCAATTTCCAGAATAGTTTCTAAAATTACAAAATTTGGCAAAACTGATAACATACCATTATTTGTTTTACTTCCCGTTGCCATAGCTGTTGCTGCAGCTGCAGAATCAGTCACCAAATTATCCTCACTAAATGTTGTAACATTGCTTTTATACTGTAAAGCTTCCATGCAAAATGAATTAATCTTTCCATTTTCCACTAAACCTGCAAGTTTGATATGTTCGTAGCCCATCCCATCTCCAATCATCAGAATAATACTTAGATTTGGACTAGTACTGTGCAAGTAAAAACTGCTCCAGTTATCAAACTTTTTACATATATTAAAACTAATCAATGAAAAAGATAAAATGCAGATTACAAAAATTCCATAAAATTGATTCTTTGTTCTCATTTTAAATCAAAATGATGTTATCTTTGAATAGTAAAAACAAATTTATATTTCTAAGTACATGAAATTAAGTGTTAGTAGAATAAAGTGTAAAATATTTATGGTTACAAACCTTTTATTTGTCGATTTAAATAAGATTATACTTCCTTCTCATGAACATTTTAAAGTATATTACAAGGCGATTAATTGCTTCGGTACCAGTTTTGTTTGGGGTTCTGACCATTACATTTCTTCTTTCTAGATTAATGCCGGGGGATCCTGTATTGGCAGTTCTACCAGATCGATTCGACCCTGAAGATTATATTCGCGCATATAGAGAACTTGGTTTACATTTACCAATAGTTAACCAATATTTTATTTACATTGGTCGATTATTTATGGGAGATTGGGGAGTTTCACATGTCCTAACTCAAGGTCAACCTGTATGGGATGTAATAATGGAGAGGTTTCCAAGAACTTTTGATATAGCTGTTGCGGCTATCGTTATAGCGGCTTTTGTAGGCTTAAAAACAGGTGTAATTTCAGCCACTAATCGTAATAAATGGAAAGATACTGTTGTTCGGGGATTAACACTTATTGGAGTTTCTATACCTGTATTTTGGCTTGGATTAATATTACAATTCTTTTTATCATATAGGCTTCGACTTTTCCCTACTGCGAACTACAAAACTCCTGGAATTGGTAATCCTCCAATAATTACATATAATCGAATCATTGATTCATTATTATCGGGTCAAACTTATCTAATAACTGATTACTTACACCACTTAATATTGCCTGTTTTTTGCTTATCATTCATTACATTAGCTTCGATTACAAGACAAACCCGTTCTAGCATGCTAGAAGTATTAGAGCAGGATTATATTCGGACTGCTCGAGCAAAAGGATGCAAAGAGCGAGACGTCATAAACATTCATGCTCGTAAAAATGCTATGATTCCTTCAATAACAGTGATTGGTTTAAATTTTGGAGGGCTTTTATCAGGAGCAGTACTCACAGAAACAACATTTAATTTACATGGGTTGGGAGAGGCTCTAATTAGCGCGATTCAATTCACAGATTATTGGTTATTAAATGCAGTAGTGTTTATATCAACCTTAACATTCATATTGATTAATCTTTCAGTAGATTTAATTTACGGAATGCTCGATCCAAGGATAAGATACTAACTATCTTTAATTTCTTTTTGATTATATTGATCAAGAAAATAGAAATTTCATCTTATTGTTTAAACTAATTAAAGATATGTTTATATAATAAAAATGTAACTTTCTTCTTATACTTCTTAACTCTTTTAAATCCACTTATAATGAAAAATCGTACTATTAAATGCCCTAGATGCAATCGTACAGATGTTATTGATTATGGCGAAATTATAGAGTGTACTAATTGCAACTTAGAGTTTCATAAAAAAGATGTGCTAAATCTTAATCAGGATGAGATTTTAGCGATCTCTGAAAAAATGGCATTTATGAAAAGTATAAAAAATAATCAAACAAAATAAGATATTTAAGATTGTCTAATTAAAATTCCTTTTCAATGTCTATCCGTTTTAAAACTGGATACCTTCTTCCTATTCCAAATGCACTTTCACTTACTTTAATTGTCTGTACTAACTGATGTCGTTTATATTCTGAATTTAAATATAGACTCCGTACTTTTTTTATTACCTCAGAACTTATTCCCCTCTTTTTAAGATGCTCAAGCTCAGAACCGATACCATGAGTTATTATTTCTTCTAAAATTTGATCAAGAATTTCATATTCAGGGATCGAATCGCTATCTTTTTGATTTTCGCGTAATTCTGCTGAAGGTAGACGGTTAATAATAGATTGAGGGATAATTTTCCTTTTTTTATTAATAAAATTACACAATTCATATATTTGGACTTTATAGAGATCTCCTGGAATATTTTTGCCTCCATTCGTATCTCCATATAATGTACAATAACCTACCCCAAGTTCAGACTTATTACCTGTTGAAACTAATAACCAATTAAATTTATTGGAATAATACATTAATATTGTTGCTCTAATTCTAGCTTGTAGATTTTCATCTGCTATATCAAAGGTATATTTCCCTAAATTTTCTCTTAAAGAAGATTCATAAGCAGAAAATAGATTATCAATTGGATGAATAATAAATTTAATACCAATATTTTCACACAATTTTCTGGCATCGTCAATACTTTGTTTAGAAGTAAATCTCGTTGGCATCATAATTGCTGTTACATTTTCAGAACCTAAAGAGGATGCACAAATATATGCTGTAAATGCTGAATCGATGCCCCCACTTAAACCTAATACAACTCCTTTAAAAACGCCAGTTTTATGAAAATAATCATATAAATTCAATTTTAAAGCATTCAAGACATCTTCTCGCCAATCAAAATCTGTACTAATATTGATTTTATCACTAGAATTATCTAATGAGAAAGGTACTTCTGAAATATCTTCCTGAAAAGCTTTCGCTATAAAAGTAATCTCTCCATGTTTATTAGTAAGAAAACTTCGTCCATCATATACTATCTCATCAAGTCCACCCACCATATTTAAATAAATTATTGGTGTTGAGAAATTCCTTGATTTTTCAATTATTATTTTTTTTCTTAAATTAAATTTAGTAATGTAATAGGGCGAAGCATTAATCACAATTAACATTTCTGCTCCATTTTCGACTAAATTTTTAGCTACCTTAATTTCATAATCATTATCCCATAAATCTTCACAGATTAAGATTCCTAATTTATAACCTTTAACTTCAATAGGGTTAAAATCGTTATCATACGAGAAATACCTCCTCTCATCAAATACATCATAATTTGGCAATAAACGTTTATTTATTATCGCTTTAATTTTATTATTTTCAATTATTAAAGCAGAATTAAAGAAAGGATGAACTTTTTCAGATATTGTTTCTGGTTCTGTAAAAGTACCAAGAATAATTGTTGATTTGGTCTTCAACTTGCTAATTCTATCTATAGATTCCTTGTTTTTACGCCTGATTAAAGGATCGTGGATATGGTCCATCAATGGATATCCAACAAGAGACATTTCTGGAAAGATAATTATATCAGAATTCTGATGGTCGTTTATTATACTGCAAATCTTATTTGTGTTATACTCTAAATCCCCCACTATTGGATTTATTTGAGCAAGTACTATATTTAAATCCTTCTTAGTCATTGTAATTTCAACTTTTATCTAATTCGGGTTATTATAAGTTATCTACTAATTCCTATATTTTTTATGGATGGAAAGTAAATTTTTAGTAATTTATAATATAAAGCTATAAAGTCTATTAACTACCTTTTTTTTATCTAATTATTAACCAAACATATACAAATAAGATTATCAAGAATACAATGAATGAGGTTCTTTAATTGTCTAAACACACTAATTCTAAACAGACAAACCAGATTATGGAATTTTCTCCTGGTAGAGACTTTTTTGAACTATCTCGAAAAAAGGGAGTACGTCACTGGATATTTTCGCACATTTTTCACGGAACTAATAAAATATTTATTTTTGTAGTTTTTTTTACTACGGTTCTTGCTTCAATTTTATCTTCAAGTATTTCAGTTTCTATTGGAAATGCAGTACAACAATTTTTAAATGCAGACATCGGAAGTCTAATTTATTTTACGATTACAATTTTAATTCTCGGGTTAATGACTCCCATATTAAGACTTTTAAATTATGGCTTAAGAGAAGTTTTAGCACAAAGACTTGAACGTGATACAAGGAAAGAATTCTATGGAATCTTATTAGGGAAGAGCCAATCTTTCCATGATAAACAACAAATTGGAGATCTCATGGCGAGAGCAACTGATGATGTAAGAATGCTAAATTTCCTTATAAGCCCTGCTGTATCCCTAATTTTTGAGTCCTTTACATCGCTGATAATACCGATTATATTCATTTTACTCTTTTATCCTATCCAATTGGTTTTTGAACCGATCATTTTTACGATTCTATTTTTGTTCTCAATAAGAAGATACAACAGAAAGTTATCTCCAGTTACTGGAGATTTAAGAATGAATTTTGGTATGATTAATGCTACTTTAAATGAAGCACTTTCCGGTATTGAAGTAGTGAAAGGTTCTACTCAAGAAAGTTATGAATTAGATAAATACTTAACTTTTGCAAAAAAATATAGAGATGCTTATGTAAACCAAGGCAAAATTCAAGCTAAATATATGCCAATTTTATTTTTAGGTTTAACTATAACGATTGGCTTAGCTCATTCTCTTATACTATTTGACTTAGGTCTTATAAATATTGGTCAAATTATTTCTTATATTGGGTTATTGGATTTACTGTATTTCTCAACTTTTATTTCAATATTTGTTTTTGCCATAATAAAGCTTGCGGGAAGCAGTGCTAAGCGATTACTTGAATTGATGAACCAAGAATCGGAGATCGATGAAAATCCTAATGGAACCCAAAAAGAAATATTAGGTTCTATAAAATTTGAAAATGTTTCTTTTAATTATCCTGGTACCAAAAATTTAGTTTTAAAAGATATAACATTTGAAGTGAAACCTGGACAAACAGTTGCGGTTGTAGGAACCACAGGTTCCGGTAAGACGACATTAACTAAACTTATTTCTAGATTATATGATGTATCAGAGGGGAAGATACTTGTTGATGGTCAAGATATAAGGGATTATGCGTTAAAGTCACTTAGAGCTCAAATATCATATATAGAACAAGACGTATTCCTCTTTTCCTTTTCAGTGTTTGAAAATATTAATTTTGGACGATTAGGAACAAAAGAAAATGTTATAGACGCCGCAAAGCAAGCTCAAGCTCATGAATTCATAAGTGAACTACCAGAAGGTTATGAATCTAAAATTGGGGAAAGAGGTGTTCTATTAAGTGGAGGTGAACGACAACGAATAGCAATTGCGCGAGCCTTTCTCGCTGATCCAAGAATTCTTATTTTAGATGACTCCACATCTGCAATTGATTCAAATACCGAAGATAAAATACAGTACGCTATCAAAAATGTTTTACGAAATAGAACAACTATTTTAATTACACATCGATTAAGTCAGATTAGATGGGCTGACTTGATTATTGTTTTAAAAGATGGTAAAATAGAAGCTAAAGGAGATCATCAAGAACTTCTACGGACTTCAGAAGAATACCGGAAAATTTTTATTAAGAAATTTGATCTTGATGAACAAGAATTATTGAGAGGTGTAGTGTAGAATGTGGGTTGGACTTGAAGCTGAAGAATATGATCGTGAGATAAGAGATAGAACATTGCTAAAAAGAATTTTTGATTATTTTAGACCTTATAAGAATTATATGTTCATTGTAGTCGGTCTTCTCATTTTATCATCGCTTTCTAATTCCTTTGTTCCTTTAATTACATCTATTGCGATTAATAACTTGGCGGTTAGCCCCAATTTATTTAGCTTTATAATTTTAATTGGTTTGATTTTTATCCTGAACATTATAACTTATGTTTTTAATTATTTCAGGTATATTTACGCAGCTAGAGCTATAGGCAATGTGGAATTAGATCTAAGAAAAAATGCAACCGAATCTGTGCTAGAACATGATCTCTCTTTTTTTGATAAAAATCCCGTGGGAAAAATTGTAAGTAGAATTAATACGGATAGCCGTGATTTTGCTCAAACCGTTGATCTGACTATAGAGGTGGCCTCAAACTTTATTGTGATGATCATTTTGATCATTTTATTGTTTTTTTTCAATGTTATTCTTACTTCCGCAATTCTAATAATGATTCCTCTTTTCTTCATTATTGCATTCTTTTATCGAAAATTTGCAAGAAAAATGACGCTTTTTGGCCAAAGAGCCTTAGCTTCGGTAAATGCTTATGTGAAAGAGAGCTTTTCAGGCATACAAATTGCGAAAACGTTTAGACAAGAACCTAAATTATATAAACAATTTAATGATGTCAATATTCAATCATATAAAGTGAATTTAAAAAGAGCACTTATTCTAAACGCGATTTTTCCAACTTTATCAATTATACAAGGGACAGTTTTAACAGTATTAGTTTATTACGGAGGAAATTTTCTAATTTTTGGAGTATTCAATGCAGGAGAATTTAATTTCTTCTTCCAGAGTTTATCTTTTCTATTTTTTCCTTTACTTACCATTGCTTCGTTTTGGCCACAATTTCAATCGGGTTTATCTGCTTCAGAAAGAATTTTTGCTATAATAGACACTCCACCCGTAGTTGTCCAAAATGATAATATTGAGCCTTTTAAATTACGAGGAGAGATTGAATTTAAAAATTTAATTTTTCAGTATGACGAGAATAAAAGAGTTTTCGACAATTTTTCCCTAAAAATAAATCCGGGAGAATCCATTGCACTTGTGGGACATACAGGTGCGGGTAAATCCAGTATTGCGAAATTAATAGCAAGATTTTATGAATATCAAGGTGGAGACATTCTAATTGATGGAATTAGCATTCGTAATTATAATTTAAAAAATTATCGTGAACAAATAGGACTAATACCTCAAACTCCGTTCTTATGGTCCGATACTGTCGAAAAAAACATTAGTTACGGTTGTAGTGAAGTTAGCTGTGATGATGTTACAGTTGCCTTAGATAGAACTGGGGGCTCTGACTGGGTAAATAGTTTACCAGAAGGACTGCAAACCAACGTAGGTGAACGAGGTGCATTACTTTCCATGGGTCAGAGACAATTGGTTGTGTTTGCTCGTGTGTTATTACAAAATCCATCTATTCTGATATTAGATGAAGCCACGGCTTCGGTCGATCCCTTTACTGAAACAAAAATACAAGATGCAATGGAAAAAACAATGCAAGGACGAACCTCTATAATCATTGCCCATCGATTATGGACTGTACGACATGTGGATCGAATAGTAGTGTTAGATCATGGAAAAATAGTAGAGCAAGGAAATCATGATCAGTTAATGAAGCAAGGAGGGACATACGCTAAACTCTATGATACGTACTTTAGGCACCAATCTCTTAAATACATCGAGGAAATGGGCAAAATCGTAAATTAATCGCTCATTAAATAAACTTAAAGTTTGCACTATTAACACTGCAATTAACGTCTAATAACTATATTATAATAATAGGTTAAAAAAAATAAATCAGTATTAATTTTATTCTTGAGAAGGAGCTTCCATCCCTAAGACTTTATATGCTTCAGTAACATCGAAATATAATTCAATTTCATATCTATATCCTTCCAAATCGGTATATTCTTGGTATAGCTTTACAAGGCGGGACATAAAGTCTTCTACTTTCCCTTTTTTTGCTTCACCTACAGCGAAAACTTTCATTCCTTCTAATGTTGCCCTTACTCCTATTATAAGGACTTTTCCAATAGATGGATCCGTAGGATACTTTCGTATCAATTCCATATTTTTCTTTGCAACCTCACTAGATTTCGCATGAGGGAAAATTATTGTTGCTACAACTAACACCATTATCTTCACTTCCTATTTTTCAATTATTTTGGATTTGTGGTAAGAAATATTATAATACCCAAATATTTATATTTAACATTTCTGTAAATAATAAAAATGTATAAAAAAAGTGCATAAAAAAGAGTTATAATCGAGTAATATACCTATTTCTTTCCCATTCACTAACTACTAATCTATAGGCGTCATTTTCTTCTAATTTAGCGTAGTAGAAATTTTTAAACGGTTCCTCTCCAAAAACTTCTTTCATAAATTCGGAATTCTTAAACTCATTTAGAGCTTCCTTTAAACTTCCTGGCAAAGAATTAATTCCTTCCTTTTCCATTTCTTTTGAAGTTAAATGGTATACATTCCTATCTGTCGGTTCAAATAGTTCTATTTCATCAGATAACATCCCATATAACCCTGTTGATAAAAGGACTGCGAATTGAAGATATGGATTTCCTGCAGGATCAGGACATCGTATTTCACATCGTGCTGCACTCGACTTTTTATGAAAATCAGGAACTCTTATAAGAGGAGATCGATTTCGAAAACCCCACGCAATATATACTGGCGCTTCATACCCGGGAACTAATCGTTTATATGAATTTGGCCAACTACTCAAAACTGCACACATCGCGCTTGCATGCGTTAATTGACCGGCAATCCATTTCTTCATAAGAAGTGAAATATTATTTGGATCGGCTTCATCGTAGAATACATTTTTACCATCTTTCCATAAACTTTGATGACAATGCATTCCGGACCCATTTATGCCTTCGAAAGGTTTTGGCATAAAGGTAGCGGTCATATTGTGTTGAGCTGCAACAGTTTTGATAATTGTTTTAATTGTAATTGTATTATCTGCACTATTAACCGCTTCATCATACCGGAAATCTACTTCATGTTGTCCATAAGCAACTTCGTGATGAAGCGCCTCAATTTTAATCCCCATTGCATCGCAATATTGCGCAATAACATAACGCATTTTCTCGTTAATATCATATGGATCATAATCAAAATACCCTCTCATATCTGAGGGCTCATATGAAGCTAACTTGTGCTCTTGATCCAAGATAAAAAATTCCATTTCTGGAGCACAATAATACTTTAATCCATGTTGCTCTGCTTTCTTTACCGCTTTTTGAAGAATATATCGCGGATCACCTTCGTATCGCGATCCATCCGGTTTATAAATATCGCAAATAACTCTTGCCACCCGATTATTGTTTGTTCTCCACGGCAGTAAGTAAAATGTACTCGGATCCGGAAGGGCAACCTTATCTGATTCTTCAATAGCGCCATATCCCGTTATCGAGCTCCCATCAAAATTCTCCCCTTCCTGAAAAAAATCCTCAATCCGCTTCGCATTAATTTCAAAGGACTTAATTATCCCATGAATATCAGTAAATTGAAGGTAGATAAATTTAATATCATTCTCCTTTACCTTCTCTATTACCGCCTCGCACAGCTTCTTCCTATTTGGATCATTCTTTTCTATCATAATTTTCCCATTTCCTAATTTAACCTTCTTAACTTTACCATCATACAATTAAAAAATATTGAAAATTCATCCAACACTCATTCATACACGAGATATAAATTTAATTTCTTATCAAAACTAAGGACTTCGTCCAATTCTAAGGCTTCCACTGTATTATAATTTATAAGTGGACGTTCTACATGACCCCTCTGCTTCTTTTTTAAGCCCACATTCCAGCTATAGTAGGTCGCTTGCCCTATTTTAAACTCAAATAACTCGACCGCAGTTTTTTGAGGGATTTTGTCGATACTCCTCCTCCCAAATGCACAATTAGGTTGGTCTAAAAACATCGCACAATTCCATTTTTCTCCAAAAGTCGTACCTTTTAGTACTGATTGGCTGTAAGCTGCATAATCCTCGCACTCCTTACAAATCTTGCTTTCATAATCGTACTCTTTCCCGCATATTGGACATTCTAACCTCATCTTTAATCTCATATCCGAATAATTTGTCAACTTTTAAGTTGGGTTCAAAACCCGAATCTTTTTTTATAATTAAAATTGGGATAATAAAAATATAAACTTTGCGCGTAATTGTTAGTGCATTTATAAAGGAGGTGACAAAAAATACAGTTTATTAAAATTTTCTGCAGTTGTTGGTATAAGAAAATTCATAAAACTAAAGAAAATCTTTTAAATAAGAGATGAATTTAGCTTAAAATGGAGTAAAAAGCCCAAATATGATGAAATAGAGCGTAAAAGTCAATTAAAAACGACAAGAGCGGTGATTCTGCTTCTTAAACATGTGAGGATCTACTGCGTG
>RDOE01000125.1 GCA_011364975.1 Promethearchaeota archaeon
CAGAGGGAAGATATAATGAGTTGAATTTAAATTATATGGGGGTTTCATTTGAGAATGAGTCAGATATAAATGCGTTTAATGAAGGTTATAGCGAATCTTCAAGTTGCCCTTGGGGATTTCAACATAATGGGATTGATTATTTTTTTAACAATAATTCTAATGTATTGGCTGCAGCTCCAGGGCAAGTTTGGGAGATCCAAACAAGGACAAGTGAGGGAGAGAATAAATATCACGTCAGAATTAGAATTAGATTTAATAAAACAGTGGAAATCGGCTATAATTTTGAACCTTGGACCACCAAATTAAATGATTTGAATAAACAGATTAATATGTTTAATGTAAAAGTTGGAGATTGGGTATCAAAAGGAGACATTATCGCTAGATTTTTACAATGTAATGAATCAGCACATATTCATTTTGATATTGTGGAAGGAGGAATTTACTATTGCCCAATTAAATATTTTGCATTAGATGGGTATACGCAGTTAATGAATCTAATTTATTCATACCATCCGACATGGAATTTATGTTATTCATGATTAATAATTAACGATTTTTCAATATAGAAACCCTATTAAAGAAAATGTGTGAATTTTTCGCCTAATCATTTAATTAATCTTATAACGCTAAGTTAAAAAAAGAAAGGTCTTCTATTTTTATTACATGATTTTTAACATCTACATTTTCGATTTTCCCTTTCGTCATAGGACAAAAAAGAATAGTTTTATATAGTGATTAAACTAATAATTTAATATCAACTAAAGATCGGAACCATGATAAGAAAATATATTCTTATACCTAAAGCCGCAAAAGCGGTAAAATACCTCAACCCTTAACCCTGTTATTAGATAAATACGTCTCCTCTTTTTATTATTTAAAAAAATCGTGGTTTCCGATTTTACTCTTTTTATCTTGTTTCTAATCTTGAATTGATGAAAGGTACAATGATAAATTAATAAATGTACCAAAAGATTAAAAAATCCATCAACTATTATTTATTAAAAATAAACCGAATCTAGAGTTGTGGTTATAAGTGGCAGAAACAATTAGTTTAACAAATGGTATAGAAATAGAATTCGATGAGAAAGAGCCAGTTCCTCTTTTTGAGGCAATTATTATGGAGATTTTGATACCTAAATACAAGGATAATAAAGATTGGAACTTAAGTTTAAATATTATTATAGAAGAGATGAATCAGCTGATAAAAAAATATCAGTTGGATCCTAAACTAAAATTAGGATTACTAAATCAAGTAGAGAAACATTTAGACAAAGAAATCGAGCAATTGACAGGAACCGCTAAAATAGAGATCTTATTTATGAATATGGATGATTATATTGAAGATATTAAGAAGTTGATCATTGCAGGTAAAAATAAGCAAGAACTTAGGAATGATATGGCGCAATTGATTTATCCGTTAACATTATTTGAATTAGGAGAGTTATTTATCTTTTTAGGAAAACGCGCATTTTTAAAATAAATTCTTACTAATTCTCTTGCCTTTTTATATTACCGTTTGTTATTACTTTATAGTAGTTATTGGACGGGATTGTAGGGTATAAACTCTTTCTTCTTCAATAGCCCATTCAATATCTTGAGGATAATTAAATAACTTTTCAATCCTAATTGCTAATTCATAGAGTTGTTTTAGTTGAAGGTTGGTTAAGGAACATTTTTCTCTTAACTGTTCATTGGTATTAATCAAGATTACGGAAGAAGTATCATTATCAGGTACAGTCATCTTTGCTTTTTCTCCAATATCTATTTTCAAGACTTCAAATTCACTTTTATTTAAAATTATTGAATCTGGTATTATAGAACTATTAGTAATGGTTTCTCCCAAACCCCATGTTGAATTAATTAAGATTTGCTCAAGGTTATTATTTGTTACATTAGCAGTAAATAATACTCCTGAGACTTGAGCGTTAATCATCTCTTGGATTATAACTCCTGTTTCAAGTTTAAGTGGTGAAATTTCAAAATTTTTTTTCTTTAACTGCAATAAATATAATAAACTTTGGGGACTAAAGATCGATGCCCAGCACTTTTTAACCGAATTTAATATGTCATCAATTTCTTTATTATTGAGAAAGCTTTCAGCTTGTCCAGCAAATGAAAAATCCTTTAAATCCTCGAAATTGGAAGAAGATCGAACTGCAAAATTAGGTTTTTTTCCAAATTCAGTAAGTATCTTAATATAAGCCCTTTTGATATTCGCACTAATTTTTTTTGGCAATTCTGAGGCTAACATTAGACTTTTTACTTTTTTTGATAAATCTATTATATCTTGAGCTAAGTATCCTTTTGAAAAGAGTTCTTTGAGCTTCCGTTTTAATTTTGTTTTAGTTAAAAAGTATTTATAAGATTTGATATCTATTATAAATCCGCTAGGTACTCTAATACCCGCTTGAAATAATTTAATAAGGTTTGAAGCTTTACTCCCTAATTTATTCGGATTCGGTTTAGTGCCCGCTATAAATTTTATAAATCTCATAGTAAAACTAATTAATATTTAGTTAATTCCTATTTAATCTATTAAGTAAAGAAAACCTTTATCTTGACCATTATGAGCGATTTTAGCCTTCTTTCCTTGGAGTGCGGAGAGATTTGAAGTAGAAAATCTTGCGGACATAATGCATGGAAGTCCAAATTCTCGAGATACGATTGCTAAATGGGATCCTGCTCCTCCAGTGGTACAAACAGTTGCACATAATTCTGATAAAATAGGACCTAAAGTAGTTATACCTGCATCATCTACAATGCAAATTTTCCCATCTGCTTTATCAAATAATTCAATTACGTCTTCGATTGTTTTAACATATACAATTTCTCCTGCAATTTCCACCTTAGAAGAACAAGATATACCTTCCGCAATTTTTTCCATGTGGTTTAGTCCACTTTATTTTCTAATTATAAGTAATTATATGTTTTATTGTTCAAATAATTATAATTATAGCTTTTAAAAAACTTAAAACTAATTTATTAATTAAAATAGAATTAACCTTTATATACCAAATATATTTCAAAAATAGGAAGGAATGAAATTAAATGAATGTTAAAGAAGCTAATGAACTAATTAGTCAGGCATCAGAATTAGTTGATTATCAAGTTTCGAGAAGAGGATTGCTCGAATCACAGTTATTTCCAGTGACTGCATATATTTGCTTATCTTTCTACAATGCATATGATATGTTATATCCTATCTTAAAGAAAGTATCAGATAAAATCTCTCCAGAAGAGTTAGGAAAACAAAGTAGGAAGATTTTATCTGAAATTCACGCTCTAAGTATCTTTTATATTCCTCTATATTATATGGTGGGAAGAATGGGAGAAATCCAGAGAAATAATGAAGATGCAAAATTTGAAAGCCAAGAAAAGCGAGAACAAACGAAATTTATATTAGAATTCTGGAGTCGTTTAGCCACGTCATATTTTCCAGATAATAAAATTTCGGTATATGATTCAAACAAAAGGAATATTGCATTAGATCAAAAAGACGTAGATTGGGTCCTAGATCATCTTCAAGATGTGAAAACGGAGAATGCCTTGAAAATTAAAAGAACTATGGCTAATTTAGAAGTAACGTCTTTTTTAGATGAATGCGAAGCAAGGGCAAAAATATGTGATCACGGTCCTTATATTCTTGATAATAATGAGATTTTAGTTTTTAGGGAAATTTCTCATCTATTTGATGGCAAGAAACCTCATTTTCCTTGGTCAAAAACAGAAGTAAGTTCACCGTATAATAATATTGCATTTGTATATCGTTTAAAAAATGTTGATGTCAGTTTTGATGAGTTTGCAACCCTAGAAATTGCTCCCTCTGATTTTACCGAACATATTACAGGAGTGGCTCTTTTAACACGAACGGGAGATACCATTAAACCTGTTGATTTTGACATTTTGGACACATTTAATGATTATTCTGTGAAAGCAAATAAAGAACTCTTTTTGAAATTCTCAAAATGGGATCGAAGGCAGCGATTAATCGCTGGAGCGTATGCTTACTGTTATGGGTATGCTAGATATACTAATTCTGTAGGAATAACTGATCAATTTAATTGGGAACTCACGGAAAGAACATTGAATAAATATCTCCCAGAGTTTATGGAAAGTGATTTTGATCCTGGAATCCCAAGACTTTTTAGAAGTAAGGCGAAGAAAAAGAAGGAAGGTCCATCATTATTTTTATTTCCAGAGGATTGATCGTTATGGCCGAAAATGTTGTTCCTTCAGGTTTAACTGAAAAAGATGAATTCTTACACCCACCGACTAATGAAAATAAATGGCGTGAATCTTATTATTTTAATTGGGTTGATCTTACAAATAATATTTCGGGTTTTTCTACAATTGGATTATTACCTAATGAAAAACGGCGAGAATTTGTCTTCTTATTATTTATGAAAAGTAAAAATGAAACCTATTATAGAGAACCAGAACTTCTTAACTATAGCAATGACGTTAACGAAATGTTGAAAGATAAACGTTTAATTTATAGACTTGTTAAACCCTTCAAAATATGGGAACTTAATTATGTAACACGTAAATTTAAATTTGAAATTATTTTTGAAGCAAGATATCCTACCTACAATTTTGGAGTTGGCACATCTTCTTCATGGCACCAACATTTTGAAACTTCAGGAAATATTAGGGGAAAAGTGAAATTTCAGAATGGAGAACAGATTGTTCTAAACGGATATGGTCAGAGAGATAAAAGTTGGGGATTTAGAGATTGGCACCAATTTGAGAAATGGTATGCAGGTCATTTCCAGTTTAAAGATTGGTCTGCTACATTTCGAGAAGATTATTATGGGGATAATGTGGCACTTTCGGGACACACATCAAACAAAAACGGAAATTATCCTATAACCAAAATGAAAGTTGATACAATCACTGATTCGGATCAATTCAAGAGTCCAATATCAGCTGTTTATGAGTTCGAAAATAATGATGGGAATACTTTTCATATTAAATCAAAACGAATATCTAAAAGATCTTATATTCGATTCGTTCGTGAGTTTCCGGGTGGTTATACCGAATTATTTGAACAAATGGTAATCATGGAAGACGTAAATACGGGTGAAATTGGATCAGGAATGATGGAGCATCTAAGGACTAGCCATATCCTCTGAATAGGAAATTATATAATAAAAAAAACTAAATTTAAAATTAAGATGAAATTTCCAAAGTTAATATATTAATTTCAGGAGAACTCAAATATGAGCTTATTTGAAAAACTTAGTAAAAAAGAATTAAAGGAATTACTAGTTAAGTGTTGGATGACTCATGACGGGGCCTGGTTTTATAATTGTTCTAAAGAATTAGGTATTAATGTGGCAAACAAATTGAACAAAGCGGCAATAAAGTCTCTTTCAATGATTGAAATTCAACGGATAAAGAAAGCCATGGGTTTTAAAACTAAAGAAATTCAAAATTTTGAACAATTAAAGCAAATTATTGATGATGCTTTCAGTGTATTAAAAGGTGAATTCATGAATTTCAGTTACACATTCCCTCAACAAAATCAACTTCATTGGGTTATGAAAAGGTGTTTTGCTAATGAAGGCATGAAAAGAATTGGTGTAATTGATGAGTATGAGTGCGGTGTTTTGTATCGTGTTTGTTGTTGGTTAGACTTCTTAGGAGTAAAATATAAAATCGAACCTACAATTGAAAAATGTTTATTATTGACTCAAAATTCTTGTAGTGGAGTTTTAACATTTTATTTTTAAGGTTAGCCATTATTATGTTCAAATAAATTCTGGCATCCCTTTAATAGGGAGACTATACTGAAAAGTTTAAATGCATTAAAGTTTAATCTTTTATAATTACGTAACATTAACTATCAAGTTATAATAATTCTATAAATAATTAGGAAAGTTCGGGTAATTTTATGTGTGATTGGTGTACAAAACACGGTAATGGAAAAAAATGGTATATGAATGCTCGTAATTATTCCAATGAGTTAGCCGAAGAAACTAATATGGAGTCTTATTTGACGGAACAATGGATGAATTTCGAGCAGGTATTTATCAGAAAGATTATGGGTTTTTCTTCAAAGGATTTAGGTTATAAATTAAAAATGCCTATTATCGGAAGAATTCTGAGAAATAAAGCAGAAAGTATGATTCATAGCGAAAAAAAAAACAGAAATCCCGTTAGAGCAGATGGTCACTTTGGGCAGGTAATTCCCCTTGAAGATGCGCAAATCATTATGAGTGAATTAGCTGCTGAACCAATTATTTGTAATTATTGCATGTGTCGATGGATGCAACGAAAAGAGAAAGAAGCTGTTTGTATCAATTTTGGGGTGTTATCAGGTGTATTAGAAAAATTACCTCGATTTATACCAAAAGATAGAACCTACAAAATTGACAGGGAAACTGCTATTCAAAAGTTGGAAGAATTTAATAAAAAGGGCTACATCGCATCTGTTTGGTTTCAGCCAGTGCCCTATATCAATGCTATTTGTTCTTGTGAAAGTCCTGAGTGTGGAGGATTAACTCTCCGCAACAATTTCGATTTGAAAGCAGTCTATAAAGCAGAGTATATTATTCAATTAAATCAAGATAATTGCCAGGGATGTAAACAATGTGTTGCTACATGCCAATTAAGCGCTATTAGATATATTCCCTCACTGAATCGCGTTACTATTGATTATAATAAATGCTTCGGATGCGGAGTTTGTCGTCATGCTTGCAAACATGATGCTTTAAAATTAATTCCTAGAGAAGAATATCCTGGATTTGATGGAACCTACTAGGTGATAATATGAGCAAAGCAAAAAACAAGAAAAGAACTAAAATCAAGATTGATTATTCAATCTGTGGAGAAAAAGGAAAAATAGATCCGAGGAATTGCGGTTTATGTTTACGAGCATGCGATCCTGCGGTATTCATCATGCATCCTACAGTAGGATTAGAAGATAAACAAGAAAATCCCTATGATCCTCAAGATTGGAGAATCACACCTATATGGGGTTCATTATGTACACGCTGCTTTAAATGTGTTGAGGTATGCCCTGAAAAAGCAATTACAGTAGCATGGTAAAATCGTATTTTATTTTTATTTTAGGTTCTAATTTCATATTATTAATATAGATTAATTTCTATTATTTCAATAAGGTCGTCTTAAAAAAGGGGAGAAAAGTAATTTGTTTACCAAATCAGAAAATACTCAAAATAGATTTAACCCAAAGGAGATTAGAACAGGTTTTAAATTACCGATATTTTTTAATTACATAGATTGGCTTTTTCTTTTAATGGCACGTTTAATCCGTTATGTCCATCCAATATTATTGAAAATATTTAGTCTAATCGGAAATTTTAGAAATTTACTTGATCCCTTATATTTACCAGAGAATAAGGTAATAAGATTGAAAGAATATCTTGTTCCCCTAGAGGATGGTGCAAAATTAGCCACTGACATCTATATACCAAAAGATATTTATTCTCAAAAAGGTAAAGGTCCAACGATCTTAATACGTCTTCCATATTGGAAAGATATCTTGAGCATTATAGGTTATTATTTTGCGTCAAGAGGATATGTAACAATACTTCAGGATATCCGCGGGTGTGCTAGATCCATTAATCACGGAACAAATTCGCTTTATATATATGAACGTTCTGACGGTAAAGATACATTAAGGTGGATCTCAAAAAGATTTTGGTATAATGGAAAAATTGGCATGTGGGGATTATCCTATCTGGGAATAACTCAATTATCAGTTTCATGGGATAATGAAGGGCTTTTATCTGCGATTGCCCCGATTCATAGTTCTTATGCGAATGTGTTCTGGCATCCTGGCGGATTATACCCTGTTGGATTTTCTGGTTCTTTAATTCTTATTATGAAATCTATTTCTACTATATCACATCTTAATACTATTAATTTTGATAAATGGGATAAGGAGGGTCATTACCGCCAATTATTTTATAATCCTCAAGTAAGCCTTTATAATGAACCTTTAAAATCTAAAAAACCCAAACTTTCTGATATGTCCTCAGTGGAATCGCCAAAATTTCTAATGAAAATAATGAATAGAGTATATAATACTAATGTAGATGTCAGTAAGAAAGATACTGGAGCATTAAAAGATTTAATTAAGGAAATTTTTTATAAAGTAAATATTTTTCACGATTATGAGTTGTCTCCTTATGCTATTGGATTAGATTATCAATCACTAACTCCAATGCTTTATATTGGAGGTTGGTATGATATGTTTATCGAGCATATGCTTAAAGATGTGAAAGAGATACAACATAACGCTCCTGATTTTTTTAAAAACAAATTTCGAATG
>RDOE01000126.1 GCA_011364975.1 Promethearchaeota archaeon
GAACGTTTATTTATTTATTAAGATGAGGTTACGGGATCAAAAAAAACAGGATGCTATAGTAAGGACAGTTATTCGGTTAGTAAATGATCTAGGATTTTCAGGATTTTCAATCTCAAAGATAGCCGAAGAGGCGGGAGTTTCTCCAGCCACGATTTACATCTATTTTGAAAATAAGGAAGATCTATTTACAAAGATATATATTGATATCAGAAAAAGGATGAGTCAGGAAGCCTTAAAAAGAGTAGATAACAAAAAGTCCATTAAGACTCAATTCAAATCAATATGGCATGATTTTATCATTTATGCTCTTGAACATATTGATCATTTAGTATATCGCGAGCATTTTGAGCAAACTTCTATGATGAATAATATTCATCTAGAAGAATTTGAACTTTTTAACCATGTAACTAATCTCTTTAAGCAAGGGATAACAAAAAACAGTATAAAGGATCTCCCATTATCATTCTTAATAGCTTTTGCTTTTGTGCCAATAATTACTTTGGTTAAATTCAATTTTGAAGGAAGAATCACTATGAATGAAGATTTAATTAACCAAGCCAGTGAAATTGCATGGAATAGTATAAAAGCTTAAAAATGCCTTTTTCACTTATTTGTATTTTCCTTCATTTTAAATTTTGCTCTAATTTTCTGCGAAATTGGATGGAAAATTAAATTCAGAGTCTGATTTCAATGAAAATTCCTTTGGAAAACTAAAGAAAAATAATGAATTTAATAAAACAGAATAGAAAAATGTAATAATTTGGATTATGGATTGAAAAGCTCGTGTATAACAGTTCTAAGAGAGGGAAGATTGTTCAATTCTAACACATCACGTGTCTGAACAGCATTATTAAATCCTCTCCAAATTTCAGTATTATTTTTGATAGTTTTTAAGAAAATATGTAATCTCTTTAAGCCAGAATATGATTACCCCTTGATAACATAACACAGCAAAAATAATTCGATTGAGTTGATGAGAATTGCATTCTCGTTAACTTTAACACGATCAGTCAATTTAGGTTACTAACCCTCGACTCGTTTCATATAATTTTTGGACTTGGCTTAGAGCATCATCAAGACTAAGTCGCTCATCTGGGTCTTTCTTTAGTAAGTTCTGCGAAATTGTTAATAATTCGATTAAAGTCTCATTTTCATGTGGTAAACTCTTAAACTTTAGATTATGAGTGTGCTTTAAATTAATCAATTTCACAAAGTATTGTTCTTCGTCAAAAATATGGTAACCATATATTAATAAATACAGGATCGCACCAACTGCATATGCATCCATTTTAATTGAATTATAATCTAAGTTTAAAAGATACTCAGGAGCAGAATATCTTATGGAACCAAGAAAATCTTGATTTGAATATTGCAAAGTGGTATCACTTAAATCTTTAATAACTCCAAGATCCATAAGCTTGATTGATCCATTACTTAGGATCATAATGTTATCGGGTTTTATGTCACGATGGATAATTCCGTTCTGATTCAGAAAATTGACAACGGAACAAATATTTTTTGACAATTCAATGATTATATCTTTTTCAATTGGATAATTCTCTATTACAAAATTGTTAAGTGTCTTTCCATCTAAAAATTCCATTAAAAGATAGGGATTCCCATTCGGTGACAATCCATAATAATACAGTTTAAC
Source organism: Promethearchaeota archaeon (assembly GCA_011364975.1). Taxonomy (GTDB): domain Archaea; phylum Asgardarchaeota; class Lokiarchaeia; order Sigyniarchaeales; family SOKP01; genus SOKP01. The sequence continues at coordinate 1,655 of RDOE01000126.1, forward strand.
CAAATTAGGATGTTGTAACTTAATTCCCGTCTTAAATTCTCTTTGAATTCTCTTTTCTTGATTCTTTACGTGAAGTTTTTCCTTCTTGTAGATTTTTATTGCATACAATTTGTTTTGGTCTAATTCCAAGAGCCTGACTAATCTATCATTTTTTATATTGCAGGAATAAACCTTAGCAGACCAACCTTCGCCTAAAAATTTAATTAATTTGAAATCCCTGCTTAAATCTTGCTGACTAGTTTGCTCAATTTGTACATCAGTGTAATCAAAATCGCCATCTTTTTGAAATTTAATAGTTTTATTAAATTTATAAAAAATTTCATTTATAATGGATAGTAGGGAAGGAAGATAATTTACATCTAATTCTTCTCCTGTCTGAACGACTCTGTTCAAACTTTCCCAAATTTCAGAATCTTCCTTAATGGCTTTTGTAAAAAAATTTAATTTCTGTATTCCTAGGTAAGATTGTCCTCTTATTACGTAACACACTAAAAATGATTCAATTGGATTAATTAGGATCGTATTTTCACCGATCTGGATACGATCAATTGACTCAGAAAAGATTTCTGAACTTAGAGCTGTTAATGCAGACATAAAAGAGGTGAAAAGCCAATTCTTATCCCAATCTGTTCTAAATGGATAACTAAAATACGATAATCCATTTTTTCCCATAATTAAAAGCACAATAGGTTCTTCGATTAGGACCTCTAAGGGATTTAAAGCTCGTTTGTGGATCAATTGCTCCATTTGTTGACGGATGCCCGCCAATTGCATCCTCTCGCTTAATGAGGTGTTTGATTCATCAATTCCTTCCCATCTGCTTAACTTTTTGAGTAAATCATCGTGTTCTGTTGAAATTCTTATAGCGAGGTTATTAATATGATACTTTTCAGCAATATTTTGTGCCTTAGTCAGTAGTTTTTGAGCTTCTTGTAATTCAAGGGTCACTAATGCGAGTCTAGCTCGAAATATGTATACTTCAGCTAGTAAAGGGAACGAGTGGTTTTTCTCGGCTAGATCGAGTAATTTCATAATATTAGGTTTAATCTCATCAATTAACTCATCATCTCCGGTATTTTGAAGTTCATACAAGAGTAGATCAGTTAAATGCAACAAGGCAATAATTGTAACTTCATAGTCAACAATTTCTCCGTTGACTATTTCTTTCAACATTTCTTCTGCTTTTCCTCGATGGATGGTACGTGGACTAGTCTTCAAGAATATAGCCTTATCAACACGATAAGCCATATTACTTAATTTCGATCTATTTTGAATCTGCTTCAATTGGTCTAGGTAATATTGGGCTAACAAGGGGTTGCCCTCTTCGAGAGCTGAATGAAACAAACAATCAAGAGCTGTTACTCCAGAAACACCTAATTCTTTAAAGATTTTTAAGCTTTTTTCCAAATTCTCTATGGCAAGTTTGTAACGACCTTGTTTCCGATACAAATCTCCAAGATTATTTAGAGTTTGTGCAATTCCAAATTTGTAATCAATTGCTTCAGCGATTGTTAAAGCTTTGTTGTAATGCTCTATAGCACTACTCACCTCACCTCTAAAAGCATAAATAATACCAAAATGCATATAACAGTTTAGAATCTGAGCTTTATAATCAATCTCTTTGGCACGCAATAGGCATTGATTTGAATAATCCAATGAGATTTCAAACTCACCTAAATAATAGTATATATTTTTCATTATGTCGAGCGACTCAATAGTGCCTAACTTAAGGTCAAGTTCTTTATTTAGCATTAGTGATTGTTCGGCGTACTTGAGAGCTTTATCAAATTCTCTCATCATAAAATAAATATTTGCTCTACGACAGGAAATCTCAGCTTCTCTTTTGATCTTTTCTTTCGACATCTCTAAGTTAAGAGATTTAAGAATTTTTTCGCTTTGCAAAAGTAATGTGAGAGCCTCTTCATATTTGTAACCCGAAAAATAAGCCATCGATTTTACAATATAAGCATCAATTAATTGAAGAGAATCTTTTTGTCCCTCAATTGCATGATAAGCTTTTTCAGCGTAATATATTAGTTTTTCTTTATCTTTCAATTTGTCTGATAAAAGAGCCATAAGAATATAATAAGATATTTGTTCATATTGTGAGATATCTTTCCTTTCCCCGAAGTTTTTTAAAATTTGAGAAGCTTTGCCAAATTCCCCATTTTCAATGAATTCCTTTCCATTAACCCATTCCTTTGGTTCTAATTCAGACATATTCAAATAGTAAATGAAATATAGTGTATAACATACAAATTATGATAATATTCTATTTAAGAGTCGGGGTTTTTTTTTACAGATTTGTTAATTCTAAGTATAAGACTGTGTTAGTGATCTTTAAAAATTCTAGGAAAAGATTATCAAAAGATAAACTTAATAAAAATTATGATTAGATTTTAGGATTCCTTTTGTTTTTTGGTGAGAATTATTTCTGCAGGTGAAAGAATGCTAATTAGCCAAAATAGATAAATCTCTCAAAATAACCTAATATGTAATTAAGCAATAAATTAACGCTTCATTTTTGTTTAGTTAATGCGACAATTTCATTGTAAAATTCTTTTATCTTTGTTTTTAAATTTTCATTAACTTTTTTAATGTCTGAACGATCTTTATCTGGAAATTTGTCAATCGCTTCCGTGTACAGTGCTTTAAAAAGGTTTTCTATGTTTTTTAGTTGTAAAACAAAGTCAGCACATAATTCTTCAATATTCTTTTCTAATAGCTTATTTGTGTGTTTATCTAAAATAATACTGATCATAAGCATTTCTTTGCTTCCACGAGCCCATTCTGAAGGAATTTCAAAATAATAATTCAAGGAAGATGGTATAATACTTGAATGCTGGACAAAGAAACCCTCTCTAAATACTTGATCCATTATAGTTGCTATTTGAATCGAAAAACCTTTATCAAGATTATTCTCGGGATATGCATAAAATACTAGAGGACCTTTTTTTCGAGCAAAATAACTTAATACTACACTAGTTTTAGTAGCAATTTTAATTTCAGGTATTAAAATAAGAGTATATACTATTTCAGGATCTAAAAGTCCATCATCAATATAGGTCTTACTTATTGTAAATTTTGCCCCATTCTTGTGCACTTTTAAAAATTGGTGCCGCAAACCCATCCCACCAAATTTTTGCGCTTCTGAAATTAGATCCTTTCTATCTTTTTCAATCATCATTTTCATAATTGAACACCCTTATATTATAATATAGAACAGTAATATATAAATATTTTGTTTTGTATCTTATCCAAGTTTTGAACAGTTAAATGAACAAATATAAATAATAATATTTTCAAAACGTCTATTAACGAATTTCGAAATGATTAATTTTTAAAGACTATATCTTATCGGTTCATTTTCTCCTTGATATCCAAAGGAGAATCAGAGTTCTTGACCTTATAACATAAACAAAATATTGGTCTACTAATTTTTTATAATAAAAAATTTCTTCACATTCTACATGAATAATAATAATAATTTGGATAATCTTTTTAAATTGACACCAGAATATGTTGATCAGGCATGTAAAGTGGCGGGTGAAGCTTTTCAAGATGATCCTATTATGATATTCGTATATCCTGATAAGAATGAAAGAAAATATAAGGCAACATATGGATTTTATATGATTTATAACTACGGAATAAAATATGGACTAGCTTATGCTACATCTGAGAATTTAGAAGGAATTACAATATGGCTTCCCCCTAATAAGGTGTATCCATCTACTTGGAATATGATGAGACATGGTGGTTTTTATACTATGCGTAAAGTAGGTTTAAAACTAAAAGCATTGAAAAGAACTATGGCAGTTTTTAAGTATGAGGAAGAGAGACATAAAGAACTTGCACCCTATGACCATTGGTATTTTCAAAATATTGCTGTTAAACCAGAAGAACAAGGAAAAGGATATGGGGGATTACTGATAAATACTATGTTAAAAACAATTGAGAGCGAGGGATTACCAATTTACGTGGAAACTAATACTGAAAAAAGTGTGTCAATTTACCAGAAATATGAATTTGAAGTTCTGGAACATGGAATAATCCCTGAAACAGATGTACCTCTTTGGTGTATGTTAAGAAAACCAAAATAAGCATAATCAATAAGATTAGCGATTTGAACGAATTTGGAAGTTGTCCTAATTTCAATACTGTGAATTATTCTTCAATTATAAATCAGACTCATTTTAAATTGGTATGAAAAGGTTAATTCAGCGTCTGATTTCAATAAAAGTATAGTAAAAGACATTATGGAGACTGTAGAGGGAGTTATAGATTTAAGGAATTTACGAATTTAGTACTCTATGAAAATATAAAATCAAAGCTAGCTACAACTTTTCTATGAACGTCTAGCTTTTTCAAATCATCCCACCTTAGCCCAACTCCATTCCAAAATTCTATTTGAATATTCCTTGACCTTTATTCGTGATAGACTTTACTAATATATGGTAAATTTTACAGAAATGTAAAAACTTAAATATCCCCCCTTATTACATAGTTTTCTACACGAAATCTAATATTAAAACAAATTAAAAAATGATTTATATTGAGGTGGTAAATAAAAATGATATTTATTTCATACTGGGAGTTAAATCCTGATTTTGATCCAGGAGAAATGGCTCAGATCGCACAAGAACTTATTGGTAAAAAACTCTATCCTGCTGAAGGTGTTAAACAACTAGCATATTATATTAGTACCACGGATTATTGGGGTATTGAAATAGATGAAGCCGACAGTGAAGAAGCTATGGTAAAGAGTGCTAATATGTGGAGAATTGCTAAACCTGGTTTTATTAAATTTGTTAAAACCACTCCTGCGATGGAAGTAGCTAAGGTACTCCCAATTGTGATAAAATTGAAAAAACAAATAAAAGGTTAATATTAAATGGACTTTCTTTCTTTTTCAAAGCTCGAGAGTATTTATATATATAACCAAAAAACTTAATTTTTTTTCTTATAACTTAACAGTTCTTTCATCATATTCCTTTTACGGTGTTATATATAAGGGAATTGCCATAATCAGCTGCATTTGCAAAAATGTATAGCTATAAAAGGTAAATTCAGTATCTGATTTCAATGAAAATTTCTTTAACAAATTTATTAAAATTCTGATAAGTCCACGAGTAAAGCTATCTTCCATTAACTTTTTCTTATAGAGTTTAGTTACTATACATTAAATGATAAATAATTTAGATCTTGTAAACAAAATTTTTGAAACCATTAGTAAATTAATATTTTTAGATAGAAGAAGAAAAATCACATATCAAGATATCAACCTTTATCCCTCAGAAATCCATTTATTATTGTTTATCTATCATATTCAAGACACTAATATAACAAATATTGCTGAACGTCTTGGTTTGACAAAGGGCGCAATTTCTCAAACTCTCTCTCGCCTTCATAAGAAGGGAATAATTATAAAAAAAACTGAACCTTCTAAAAAGAACGAATTGCAAATCCAATTTACGAAAAAAGGGCAATTCTTTATGGATCATATAATTGAATTTAGAAAGGCCCTCGAAACAAAATATCTAAATTTCTTGGAAACCAAATCCGATAAAGAAAAACAAATTATTTTTGATTTTCTTGATACACTAATTTCAATAATGCAACATAATAATAATTAGGTTATACAATAGTGTCCAATTATTATAGAAATGTTTTTAAATAATTAAAGTCTTATTCTTCATAGTGTTTAGATGCTAAACACAGAACTAAATACATTAAAAACAATTAGGTGTTAAATATTAATACTTTAAGATCAGAAAGAATAGTTCAAAAATATTTACAGAATGAACCAAAATATTTAAGAAAAGTACACGAGTTTTCTGGAACTTTTAAAGCAGCTCCTAAAAATGTATTTCCACTTTTATGTCCTGCTCGTGAAGCCGATTGGATTCCTGGATGGGATTCAGAATTAATTTATACAAATTCTGGTTATGCTGAAGACAAATGTGTATTTCGCACTAATAAATCTTCTTCTGCAGGTGAAGGTTTATGGACTTTTACTGGATTCAAACCTTATGAATATGTGGAATTTGTAAGGCTCCAACAAGATTTATTATCGCATTGTAGGATAAGCTTAACTCAAAATGAAGATGGAACAACTACCGCAACCTGGAAAAAGATCACAACTGCATTGACTGAAAAAGGTAATAAAAAAATTGAAAAAATGGCAGATGATAAAACGCATAATCCTGTAATTCATTTGATGGATTATTACCTGAAAAATGGAAAGATGACTTCAAGAAGTTCACTAATAAAGAATTAATAAATAATGGGATTAATTTTAAGCATTTTTTTTCTCCTATTAAATTCGTTAAATCAATGTTCCCAATAACTACTTTTGAAAATTATATAAGTCTAAATAGGTTAAAAGGATTTTAATTATCTTCGAACTTAAAGGTTGGTTGATTAAAGTTTGATTCCCTCATAAAAGTTTTTCGTCTGTTGGCAATGAGTTAAAAATTATTAATCACATATTGTAATCACCGAAATCAAATATTAATTATTTAATACTAGAAAATCATACTTTTTTGTAAAAATAATCAAGCTTTGATGAATTTAAATGGAAAAAGATTTCGATTACCTTTTCAAAA
>RDOE01000127.1 GCA_011364975.1 Promethearchaeota archaeon
CTCCTCAATAAATTGGAAATTTCTTGTTTAAGCCTGGCTCAAAAGTGATGTTATGTATTCCCATTTTTTATTAATTTTTTCTGAAGTTCGCAACCTATTGAAAATTTTATATTCAAAAGCACCTATTAAATTGTACATATGGTTTACTTCTTTAAAAGCATCTGTATTTTCAAATTTGAGTTTATATTGTCCAATTTTTTCATCAGTCCACAAATCTTTAATAAAGTCAGGTTTAACGTCTTCTTCCCTATTAATTGAGTTTAATTCTTCATAAATTAGTTTCACCCAAAAACTTGCCATTTCCATGGAATAATACAATCCAGAGGAACCAAAAGGATTAATAAACCCAGCCGCGTCCCCTATTAAAATTGTTCCGGGGTTTGGAACAAAATCGCTTGCCATTTTTGCATTTGGAAGATAAGTAAGTTCCTCATAATCAATTTGAGCACCCTTAAAAAATGTACTAAATCCAGGATATGAAGTCTTTAATTTATCCCATACAGTTAAAATTTCACTTTTAGTTGGAACCTCAACAGATCTCATTTGAGGAACTTGGGACATTCTTAACATTAATCCAACTTCAGCGCGTTGATTTTCTAAGGGAAAAACATAAGCTACAGATTGAGGAAATTTTGGGGAATATTCTAAATCTCCGTTTCCTATAAAGTAGAATTGCAAATCGGGAGTTTCTTTTAGATTTAAATTAGCTCTACTTATTAAACATTTAATGATTGGACAATTCATATCATTATAATTTATACCATATTTAGATCCGATAACTCCAAAATAGCCACTACAATCCAGTACAGCTTGACCGAATACATTTTTAACTCTTCCAGTCTCATCTTTATATTTCACACCAATGGTAAATCCTGCTTCATCGATAGGTTCAATTACTTCACACTTATAAGATATTTTTACTTTTTCTTCATTAGCAACTTCAACAAATCGATCTATAAATTCTCTCCATTCGAAAAAGTAATGATCATACTCCTTAAAAGTCGTAAATTTCTGGATATCTCCAGGTGAATGCCATACACGACCCCCATTTGACTTAAGACCTATTGAAGGAAGATATCCCTTGCCTAGAATCTCATCTACTATAGGGTAATGTCCCATTCCCTCACCACGTGGTCTTGGCCCAGCAATTTCACCTTTTTCAATTATTAATGCTTTTAATCCTAACCTAGCAGCGGTTATTGCTGCTGTCAATCCTGCGGGTCCCGCTCCAACAATCACAAAATTGTAAAATTCTCTAGTATTGTCCTCCATAGTAGAATAGTAAGAATTGACCAAATTAATTTGTTTCCCAGAAAAATGAAACCTAGAAATTTTTAAAATGTAAGATAGATTATTTAAAAAAGTGAAATTAAATGTACGATGTAATAATCTCAGGAGCAGGGCCTGCAGGGTCTAAATGTGCTGAAGTTATTGCTAAAAAGGGGTATAAAGTTGCTTTAGTCGAAAGAGATGCTTCTTGGCGTAAACCTTGTGGTGGTGCTGTAAGTTCACGTGTTTTTAAATATTATCCTCAATTACGGGAAAAAGATTTCCAAAAGATTCATGGAATTAATATTTATTCGGCAGATTTTCATAAATTAGAATACTCTTGGAAAGGAATTAGGGAAGATTCGATTAATGTTGACAGACTTGAATTTGACAGAATACTACAAAACATCGCAGTAGACGCGGGAGCTGAAATATTTGATAAAAATTTGTCTTATGATTTCATAATTAATAATGGAAAAAAAGTTGGTATCAAAACAAAATCTGGTTCAGGTATTAATGAATTTCATGGAAAAATCATAATTGTTGCTGATGGGATGAGTTCTAAGCTAGCAATTAAATCTGGGTTGCGTAAAAAGTGGAAAATTGATGAAATCGGTTTGGTTAAATGTGCAATTTTAGAGGGAGAGACTTCATTAGATTGTAATTTTATTAACATCTTTTTCCGTCCATATATTGGATATGGATGGATTTTTCCCCTAAAAGATAATCGTTTTAACGTTGGAGTAGGGACATGGTTAGAAGGAAACCTAAATTCAAATACAAATGATTTATATTATAATTTTCTTAGAGAAAAAGAAATTCGCCGATTGTTACATCAAAATAACTATAAGGAAATTTGGTCAGCCTCTTATCCCCTTCCAGCGCAAGGGGTGTTAGGAAATAGTTTATTTAATGATAACCTCATGATTATAGGGGATGCTGCTGGTTTTGTCTCACCTATTAGCGGTGAAGGAATTCATGCTAGTATTGTTTCGGGTTTCACTGCAGGATCAGTAGCATCATTGGCTTTAGATAATGAAAATATTTCGTTCAAAATGTTAAAAGAATACAAACAAAATTCAAATATTAAGAAGATCATTAAAAATTTTAAGATGCAATCATCTTTAGTAAATTTTTTCTTTGAAAATAATGGTCAAAATCTCTCAAAGATGCTAGAACTCGCAGAAAATTCCAGTGAATTAAGAGAGGAAGTAATAAATATGTTTTTATTTAATCAAGCACCTTCTAGAGATTTTCTTATTAAGATAAAGTGATTAAGAATTTAATTCATTTTTAACAATCCACCCAAATTTCAATTTTTTTTAATAAGAAAAGCCTTTAAATTGATTATTTCATTTCCAAATTTACAAATTATGGCGAATTTAAATACTAAAATTCAGTTTGTTATCCATAATTTCCCAAGTCCATTTTATGGATATATATCAATTATTGTTGGATTAATTGGGGATTTGTTATCATATTTACTTTTTCCAGAATTTGATCTTACCTATATGATTAGTGCATTAGGTATAGGACCAGGGGGTATTTTCTTTAATTTAGGTCTAATTTTATCTGGATTATTTGCTCTATTTTTTTATTTATATTTAGCAAAAGTAGTAAAAATCAATCATAGAGATATCAAATTATTAAAGATAGCGAAAATATCTTCGATCAATTCTTGCGTATTTTATTGCTTGATAGGAATCTTTCCTGCAATTCAAGAAAATATTCTCATAGGATATTTACATGGTTTAAGTGCAGTGATCTGTTGGTTAAGTGCGATAGTATATTTGAGCTCTTACGGGCTTCTCTTCTTAAAAAGCTCAAACTTTCTAAAATTTCATGGTTATTTAGCTTTTGCTACAGCTCTTTCAATAATAGTATTATTGCTTACTTGGACTCCGATAACAGAATGGATAATGACTTTTGCTATTATAATTTGGATCGCAGTTATTGCTTCATATACGCTAATTAAGAAGATGCATTAACCATAGTTTTTCATTTTTTCTATTTGATATAGTTTTAAAATTATAGTTAATAATTGTAAGTTAATGCCAGAAGTTATAGGTTATATTTTTACTCTTGATGCTTTATTTACTTGGGCATTAGCTTCTTTAGTTTATAAATATGCGTTAGCTAAAACAAAAAGTAAAGCAAGTTTATTATTCCGATTATTAATTGTCACTGGTTGGACTTTTTTCATTAGTTTAATTTTGGGTAATTATTCCTTTATTTCTCTATTAAACGAACAACAGTTATTCGATTATCTTTTAGCATGCTTAATTTCAGGTTTATCAGTAACAATTGGAGATTTGTTATATTTTATATCTCTGCAAAAAATTGATGCCTCTCGTGCGTATCCATTAACGCAATTATCACTAGTTTTTGTATATCCATTTGCATTTTTCTTTTTCGGAGAAGTAATTAAAATGTCAATTTTACTAGGAGGTGCGTTAATTTTATCAAGCGTCTTCATTTTAAGCTCCAAAGATGCTCCTTTAAAAGAGTTATCTTCTTCAAATTCTGATAACAAACCGAAAGAATCATTATTTATTGGAATTTTGTGTGCAGTGGGTTGTGCTTTTTTATGGGCGTTAGCAATTGTTTCATTTAATCAAGCAAGAGTGCTTTCTAGTGATGTATTTGTGACTAATTTTATCAGGGTTGGTTTTGGAGCTTCTTTTTTCTTGATTGTGGGAATTTTTGATAAAAGATTTTATTCAGCATTTAAAAGTGAAGAAAAAAAAAATATTAAATATTACTTTTTCGTTGGATTAGCGGGTTCACTATCTTTAGGATTTGCTGATTCTCTATTTTACAAAGCTGCTGAGATAAATGGTTTGGTATTAACCTCAACCTTCACTGCGAATACCCCTATGGTTCAACAAATTTTCTCTATATTGTTTCTAAAAGAAAAGTTTCGCAAGAGATTTATTTTTGCAGTAGCATTAATAATTATAGGGAATTATATTATTATTTTTCTTTAAATTATCTTGTGAAAAGAAATGTTAAAAGTAGAAATAATCCTATTAACTAATAATGTTATATTTCCATTCCAACAGCTGGAGAGAGAATATAATCTTGATTTTATTGAATTAAATAAATTAATTGCAACTCAATTACTTGCAGAACATGGTTTAGGATTTCTAATTAATATCATTGAATACAAAACACCAAAATCTAAAGGTAATTTAATTAAACAGATTATTTTTGATACTGGAGGTGCTAATCATACGTTTTTACATAATATGGACGTCTTTAATTATCCTATTTATGATTTAGATTCTATAATTTTGTCCCATTGGCATTATGACCACTTTGGAGCTTTGTATAAAGTATTAGAAAGATTAAATAAAAAAATCAATGTAATAACACATGAATTTGCGCTTTTTGAAAGAATATTTAGAAGGGCAAAGGATATAAAAGATAAAGACTTAGAAGGAAAAACTAAAGAAGAGTTATTTCCATTATTATCTTCTTCCAAAATAGTGAACCAAGAACCATTACACTTAGAAAAGATTAAAAGATTTGGCGGGAATGTATTATTTCAAAAGGATCTTTTCGAAATATTCAGAATGGAAAACCTTAGAATCTTAGTAAGTGGAGAAATTCCTAGAAAGTTTAAAATAGAAGATTTTGATAATTTTTTTTCCTTACAAGACAATATTGTTAAAATAGATAAAATATATGATGATAAATGTTTGATATTAGAATTTAATGAAAAGGTAGTGATATTAAACGGGTGTTGTCATTCAGGTATAGTAAACACAATTAATTATGTCAATGGAGTTACTAATAAGCCAATAAGTCACATCATTGGAGGTTTTCATATGGCAAATGCTACAAAAGAACGGATCAAATTTACTTTAGATTACTTAGCCAAATTAAAAATATATAAAAGCTCTCTATTTTTGTTCCCAATCCATTGTAGTGGTGATAAATTAATAGAAACTATTAATAGAAATGATATCGAGGGGATTAAGGCCTTTAATGCGAGCGTTGGAACAATCTTCAATTTTTATTCTGAGAAGTAAAATTAAGAAGAAAGTATTTTTGATGGCTTTTTGAACTCAAAAAGTTAAAATGTTATTATTAATTTTTTTTAATAATTAAAAGGTTGCAAATGTATTATAATATGATAAAGCTAAGTAATATAAGAGATTTAAAAATTAATCCCTTATTAATCAGTCTCGCAGTAATTTTTATAATGTTAATATTTCTAGCATTTATTGATTCCCTTAACATAATTTCTATGATTGGAGTGTTTGTATTTTCCGGTTTATTTAGTTCGTCATTATCAACAATATTATTTTATATTTCTTATAGAGAAGTAGGTCTTGTTGAAAAAGCGATTAATATTTTTTATTCTGTGGTAATCGCTCTGTTTACATTGAATGCAATCGATTTTCTTTTAAAAAGTAGCATTTATAATGCACATATAGTAAATAATTACTTGGCCTATATTCTATTAATATTTGGGGGTGTATACATTCTTTCATACTTTGTTACAAAATTTTATTCTAAATGGTATAGAAGGAGTAATCTATTAATAGGTATAATTGCGATTGCATTATTTCTAATTGGCCTTACTACATCTTTAATTGGATATCAAATTTTGATTGTTTTGCTTTGTGCTGTTATGGTTCTTAATAGATATAACGCAGAACTGAGTTAAAGATTTACATCTTTAAATATTTTATGCAATTCCAATCCTTATGGCTTTTATAAAAATTTAAATTGGAATTAAGAAAATAAAAAAAAATATAAAGATAGTTGCTAAATTAAAACATAAAAACAAATCTTGGCTACTTATGAGTGTTAGAAACTTAATGAATAAACAGAAGTTAATTTGTGATGACATAATTTCAATTATTTTAATCTTAATAATTGGTTACCTGGCAATCTTTTTTAGATTAATCGCAATTATGTCGATAGTGGTTTATCCTGTTTCTACGTTATTTCTCTATGGAATATACAAAACATTTCAATGGTTATCTAATAAAGAAATGACCCTTACTCTTAAAATCGTTAACTTTTTTCTAGGATTGGGATATTTAGGATTTTCAGCTTTTATTTTATGCCTTATATTTTCCCAACCTAGCATATCAATAGCTTATATTATCTATTTTTTATCAATTCCCCTCCTTCTTATAGGAATAGCAGGTAGTTTGAAAGGTTTTATTGTCCAAGTCTATTCTCCGCTTTATCGTAAATTAAACATTCTAATTGGATTTCTAACATTACTCACTACAATTATAACAATTATTTTTGCTGAAAATAACTTCACCTTATGCTTGATTTCATTGTTAGTTCTTTTATTACTAAATGGAATTTTTAGATCTGCTCTTTATTTAAGTGAATATGGATTATCCATAAGAAAATTAAAGAATCTTAGATTTGTCTTTATTATCATGAATAATTATCAATTGAAAATTCCAGAAGAAGAAGAAATTCAATATTAATTCTATAGATGATAAAAATTATATCTAAGTTTTTCACTTAATATTACATTAGCAAAATTATCGTGTTTTTATAATTTAATGGTGTTAAATATGAGCGAACTTCATTTTAATAAAGAAAAAGGCTGTCAAATAAAGTTATTTACCCCTGGTCCTGTTCAAGTTCCTGAACGAGTCTTAAAAGACTTAGCAAAACCAAATAATACACACAGATCTAAACCATATTTCGAAATGCATCAAATGGCCACCGAAGGTTTACAGAAGGTATTATTTACTAAAAACGAGTGCTTATTATTTACTTCTAGTGCAACTGGTATAATGGAGGCTTGTGTAAGAAATTTGGTTAAAGATGATGAGAAGGTATTATTCTTTTCTATAGGAGCATTTGGGGATAGATGGTATGAAATTGGAGAAGCTAATGGTAAGATTTCGATTAAAGAAGGTGTAGAATGGGGGGGCGCAATAACTCCCGAATTTATTCACGAAGTTATGGAAAAAGATAAATATCCCGTTGTATGTATTCAGGCTAATGAAACATCCACAGGAGTTTATAATCCAATAGAGCAATTAGCACCTGTTATCAAAGATTACGGTTCCCTATTATGCGTAGATGCTACATCCTCAATGGCAGGAGTTAAGATCGAAGTCGATAAGCTTAATATTGATGTATGTTTAGCGTCAGTCCAAAAATGTTTTGCGTTACCTCCAGGTTTATCAGTATGTTCAATCTCTCAAGCAGCTATCGACAAAACATCCGAAGTTAAAAATAGAGGTCATTACTTTGATTTTGAAACTCTTCTTAAAAGTAATAAAACCCATCAAACACCTACAACGCCACCAATACCTCAAATTCGAGGATTGGTAACCCAATTAGATTATATGTTAAAAGAAGAAGGATTAGAAAGAAGGTTTGAACGTCATACTCAACTAGGAAAACGTACGCGTATTTGGGCTCGTGATATGAACTTAGAAATGTTTCCCATTAAAGAAGAGTATTGTTCCAACACAGTTTCTACCATGAAGAATTCACATAATATTGATATTGCTAAAATGGTCGAAACATTAAGGGAAAGAGGTTATGGAATTGTTAATGGGTATGGAGGTTTAAAAAATAAGACATTTCGAATTGGACATATGGGAGAAATAACAATTAATGAATTAGAAGAAATGTTAAAAGTATTAACTGATATCATAGTTGAGCTTAGATCTTAACTATTTTTCAATATCTTTTTATTTTTTATTTTAGTGATTAAATGAAATAATATTTTAAATCTTGTTAACAGTCTCAAACATAAAATCTTTAAAGATTATATTCCTACAAATCTTATCCAATTTAATAACAGCTTGCAAAGGATTAAAATGAAAATATTAATTAGCGATAAACTAGAAGAT
>RDOE01000128.1 GCA_011364975.1 Promethearchaeota archaeon
ATAAACATGGTTCGTTTTGGGGGACCTCTAAATCTATGCCCCAACTAATAATATTTTGAGGCATATACTGCCAGATGAATGGAGGCATCCCTGCGTTAGCTGATGTCGTTAAGCTAACTATTGTCAGCAAAACAGCTATTCCCACTAATATTTTTGGAATTAATTTATTTCTGCTAATTTTGATCAACTCTTTATTTTTATTTTTAAATTTATCATCAATATGATGATCGATAAAGTTTTGAGGTATTTGTCTATTTATAATTGAGCTTCCGAAATTTCTATGGAACATCCACACCATCATAGAACAATGAAAAGCAATTATAAAAAAAGAAGAAATTAGTTTTTTATAAGATTATTTTCTCTAAATTAATATTAAAAAAAAAGTGAGTTAGAATTGAAAATTTCGATTATCTAGATGAGTCTTGGTATATTAATGAATTTTAGATTCAGAAACTAAAATTTGCGAAATTTAATATTTTTAGTGATGAATAGTTCTGAAATTAAGGATTCAAGTAAGGGGATATCATTTAAGTGAATATACTGGTTTTTTTGAAAAGATTTGAGTAATTTTTGCCAAATAGAAACTTCCTTTTGTATCTTCTCTATAAAATAGTTGACTTTTTGAATTGCATAATAAGAATCACCTTTAAAAATATAGGATATGAAGAAAGGAGGAATAGATTTCATTAGAAGGGTATACTCACCAAAAATTGCTCTATCTAGACCTTCAGAAAATAGTTCTCTAATGAAATAATCAACAGTGGTTAAAAAGCCACTAAAAATTGGGGATTCAATTGTTTTATCCTCTACAAATGAGTAAGAAAATAATGGTGTCCCCCCCTCTGAAACTATTAAAAGAAACACAGGTGCTTCATCAGAAAGCTCTGGAACTTCAATAAGTCTTTTTCTAAAGATAATATCCATTTGTTCGTTCAAACCAGCATATCTCCAACGTTCAGAGAATGTAGCTTTAGATTCTTTTAAATTCTCCCACATATCTAATTCTTTAAGTAGCTTATCATGTTCAAAGGAAATTTTCATTGCTAAGCGTTTCATGCTATAAGACTCTGCTATCTTCTGTGCTTGAGTCAAAAACAGTCGAGCCGGTTTTATATCAAAATTTAGTAGAGCTAATCTGGCTTGAAGTATGAAGCATTCACAAAAAACAATATATGAACGTTGTTTTTCCGCGATAGCTAATAAATTGGCAATATAATGATTCAGTTCGGCAAAAATCTCACTATCATTATTAATACGATATTCCATGAGAAGTATGTCACAAAGATGGATATGAGCTTTTATAATAAGATCAAAAGCTATAGTATTAGTTTCTATAAGTTCTTTGAATAATTCTTCTGCTTTTGCTTTATCTCGGATTCGAGAACTTGCTTTTAAAATAAGAGCCTTATTAAACTTGTAATCAATACTAAATGTTTTATTTTTTTTTTGTTTATATATATATTCCAAGCGGTGAAAGTATTTGTGAGCACGTTCGTTATCTCCATGTTCAGCGGCTAAAGTTATTAAACTACTAATAGAACCTTCAATAGAAAAAAACCCTTGAGGAAACTGCTCTAAAAGATTTATACTCTCCTCTAAATGTTCCACAGCGAGTTTATATTCACCCATTTCACCATATAAATTCCCAATGTTATTTAATAGAAGTGCAGTATTAAAATTACTCTTTATCTTTTTAAATAATTCTAAACTCTTTATGTTATGTTTCAAGCTTTTATCCATTTCGCCAATAGATACATAATATCCTCCAAAATAGAGGTGACAGAGAGCAATCCAGAAGTGATTGAATTTAATTTCCTTTGCAATAGATAATGCTTTCTTGATGTGCTCCCTGCAAAGATCAAACTTGCTTTTTACTCGCAATAAATAACTCGCCATTAAAAGATTAGCCTGAACGATTTCGAATGATTTTTCGAACTTTTCTTGTGAATCTAAGATCCACACTAAAGACTTCTCAACCAAATCTACTTTACCGCCATGCAAACCAACAAAGGCTTTTATTACACTTAGACGAACTTTTTTTTGAGTTATAATTTCTTTAGACACATTTGAAATAGACTTTATTGCGGATTCAATTTCTTTGAAAAAATTGAACGCTTCCTCAAATTTACCAGCTATAGCTAATCCAGTAACAATAAAAAATAATCCATCAAAAGATCGGAGATTATCATTACCTTCTTGACCTTCTTTATAAATTTTATCACCTAAACTAACGAGATCTTCCCCTTTATTAAGATAAAAGAGAATTAGTCCCTTTAGAAACTGAAAATGGCTTTTTTGTTGAAGACTAAGCCGCTCAAAATGGCTCTCATCATTTAGTATTTCAACAGCTCCTTCAAGATTACCTTGATTAAGAAGTTCTTCTGCTCGTGATAATTGATTTAATTCGGAATGAGACATTTTTCGTAGATCTCGGATTTCTAAGAATAATTTAAGCTAATAACAATTTTAAACTTAATCCTTAACTCTTATTATTCTTCATACTTTAATCTCAGCTTCTGAATGAAGCCTTATGAAGAGAAATATCAATTAATCAAAATCAAGAAATTAAAAAAAAATTAGATAATTAATTTATGGTGTTTAGCTTCTCTGTTTGATATAACAGAGAATTCCAAGCAATAAAAGTACAGCCTCTACAGTTATAGGAAATAAACCTTGTAATCTCCACGAAACTCCAAAAGTGGAGTAAAATGTAGCATATACCGCAACTTCAATGATTAATGTTGATATAAGTATCCCTATAAAATACTCAAATGTCAATTTAATTTCTTCCCATTCATTTTTGCGTAGCATTAAAAGTGCGAAAATAGCAGATATTAAATTAACGCCCCCAAACATTCTTGGGAGATAGGGGTTTGTCCAACCCTCAGGATTCATGGTCATATCATACAAAAATGTAAGAAGTATCCCAAATAAGAACCAAAGAATAGCATCCACTAAAAGCACGATTTTTGTAAATTTTTTAATTTCGGTCATTTTTTTTATCAACTCAAGTTTTTTTTTAATATTAATTTTATCATCAAATTGAAGATCAATGTTTTTTGAAAAAAAAAGATTTAAGAATATATTTTTTATCTGTTACAATTGAAATAGCCTTACGGGACAACCTTTTCCATGTATTTTGTTAAATAGGTGACCGCACCGATGCTCGGAACTCCATCAATCAATATTATGACAGTAGCCCATCCTCCTTGCTCCCAAGTATAAATTACATCATCTAAAAGATATTCACCTTTAGGGTTTATCATCATCCAAAAGGAAATTGGGACATATCGGCCTTCTGTATTTGGCAAGGTTATTGTGAATCCACGATAATCTATTACGATATCTGCATCAGTAGTTTTAAGTATCCCCTCACCCACGATAAACCAAAGGTTAATCCACAGGACTTCTCTTACATCACAATAAAATTGAAAGTTTTTACTCATTACTAAACCATCTTTAAACTTTCCCTTCATTGAATATATTTTTTCACCGGATTCATCATAGAGTTTTGTTTGGAATTCTACTTGTGCCAAAGGAGTACCACTGGCTTTATCATATTTAATCTTTGCTATGATTGAGGTAGTAGCTCCAGCAATGTCTCCGTCGTCCCCTTTGGCCATAACATCAAGCATTAGGAAACGATCAGGATTAGCTGCCATCACGGGTGAGAAAATTGCTATGATACTTATTAAAAATGATGCTGCAATGAGTGCTTTAGTCAGTTTTGATTTCTTTTTCACTACAATTTTCACCTTAAATTTTTTTAAAAATTTTAAATTCTAGTTTTATCATCCTTATGATGACTAATTGAAGGTTGAGTTAACGTTATCTTTATAATTATAGTTCCGATAGTCTCATGATAGTTCCGAATATATGTGGAAGTTCTATAAAATAAATATAAATAGTAAAAAAAGCGATCTATATTTTAGAATAAATACATTAATTTTCTAGGACTATGGGAAGCATAAATTATCCTCCAAAAAAGATTTATAACCCTTCAGCGTTAAGCAAGCTGAATTATGATCATATTATTCTCTGGATGTTGCACAATAATGATTCATGTAAATGGTCAGATTTTCGCCAAGAGGCTTTACAAATCTCTACAGGTACATTATCTAGACATCTAGAAAGGTTAAAACGTAAAGGTTTTGTGGATAATTTCACTCGAGGTCATTACAGAATCACTCCCGAAGGAAAGAAACAATTTTATATACTTTCAAGTGCGAAGAAAAAGACACGTATCCTAAATTATCCTCCAAAAATAATTTTAAAAAGTGGAAGGAATTACTCTCATTGGATTCTTTGGATGGTTTACAACAATAATTATTGCAAGAGATCTGACTTTCTTGAAGATCCGTTATCTATAAATCAATCTTCATTGTCAAAAAATTTAAATTTCTTATTAGAGAATGGATTTATATCAAAAGAAGAGGGAAAATATGCAGTCACCCCACTGGGTAAATCAGAGTATTCAGAGATGCTTCAAGAATATGATTTAGACAGGCAAACTATTTTAGAGGAGGAAGGTAAAAGAATTGAAAATATTACAAAAAAAACAATTAATTTCTTTGAGAGATATAATATTGAAGAAAAAGATATTCAATTTAGATTTTTGAAGAATATATTAACATTAGAATATGAAAAAGTAAAATCTATTTTAAAAGAGGAGGAATTATTTCATAAAATCTTACTTTTTCTTTCAATAAATCATCCCGATCAATATCCAAATTTTATATCTTCTGAAGATTTCTCAAAATTTTATAAAATTAAGAAAACTACCCTTGACTATTATATTGATGAAATTTCTGAGGGAAAAATATACCCAATAAAATTTTTCAAATTAACGCATCAATCTGGGGGGGAATATTTTTTCCAATCAGATGGAAAACTAGAAAAAATGCTCCGAGTAATCACAGAGAATGAAATTAATAAAAATTCTTATATGAATAAACTATATTCAAAACCTACGCAAAAAGAGTTCCAAATAGATATGAGCTTTATTATAAATAATATTGTAGATGAGAGTTCTGAATTTTTGTTTAATAAAGATTTAAAACTCTCTTTAAGAGAATTTTTACCAGACTATATTAAATATTTAGCCTATAATATTGAAACTAAAAAGGAACTAAAACGAACTTATGATAAATTAGAAGGTATTATTTGGCAAGATTTAACAGAAGTTTTTGATTCAGAAATTGATGTAGATTTAAAATCTCAATATGAAGAAAAGATCAAAGAAGTCAACAGAGATCTTAAATTAAGCCCAAAAAATGTTGAATTATATAGATTAAAAGTCAGAATTCTGATCTATTTTAATCAATATAATGAAGTATTATTAGTTTTGAATAAGATGTTAGAAATCTTTCCTGAGAAGGAAATAGAAATTATGATACAAAAAGCTTCAATTTATAAAAGAAAAAAAGACTTAAATACCGGTTTAGAAATTATAGAAGATTTACTTAAAAAATATCCGGAAAACATCGATCTTATGAGTTTTAAAGCCTTTTGGTTCCAATATCTTGACCGGAAAGAGGAGGCATTAGAACTAATTGAAAATGTTATAAAAAAAGACCCCCATAATGGAATTTACTATGATAATTATGGAGAAATCTTAATGTACTTTGAGGAATACGAGGAAGCTACTAAAAAGTTTTTAAAATCGATATTTCTAAAGAGTGATCAATGGTATTTTTATCAAACTTATATCAAATTAGGAATCTGTTATGAATCTCTTGGAAATACTGAATTAGCATTTAAGAATCTTACAAAAGGGAAAGAGCTAACTGAAAAAAGCTCAATTGATCCCGATGTAAAACAAAAATGGCTTCAAATTGCAGATCTTTTTCTTAAAAGACTTTAACGTGGTTTAAATTCTGATCGATAAGGCAAACACGCTGGAAAGTTTCTGAAGAATTGGTCAAATGCGGCTTTTTCTTTATGTTCTGCTATTAATTTCTTTACATCTTCTAATTGTTTTTTATGGAGTTTGTAGATTTCAGGGTTTATACCCCTTTTCTCAGCTTCTTTAACCAACATATTTAGATATTCCATCATGAAAGTACCAGTCTTTTCTTTAAAGGTAAAAAAATCCTTGGTACAGAGTTCTTCATTATAAGGGTCTCTTGGGGGTTCTGGAAACCTTCCCTTGGAAATTTCTTGGATCATATTCAATTTTTACCCTCTATTATTTTACATAAATAATGTTATTTAATATATATAGAACTTCAATAATTTATAGTTAATGCGATTATGAACTATCTCAAACCGAGATAAAGATAATTTTATTAATAGAGCATTAACTCTTAATTAATGTAGTAATGTACATTTTATAATATCTATAACATACTAAAAAATAAATAAAAGATAATTGCTGTTATTATTATGGCCAAGTCGGATTATTTTATAGGGGAAGCCTTGATTGGTGAGGGTGCAGACCTAGCTCATATTGATTTAATAATTGGGTCGAAAGATGGTCCTGTTGGAATCTCTTTTGCGAATGCTCTTAGTTCACCTTCGATGGGGCATGGAGGATTATTAGCTTGTATTCGTCCAAATTTATTGTCGAAACCTGTTTCCTTAGTTATCCCAAAAGTAACAGTCTCAAAGATGGAGGAAGCTAATAAAATTTTTGGACCAGCCCAAGCAGCTGTTGCAAAAGCTATCGCTGATGCGGTAGAAGAAAATCTTATTCCAATGAATAAACTTGATGAATGGTTATTAATTGTAAGCGTCTTTATTCACCCTGACGCAAAAGATTATAGAAAAATTTATCAATATAATTATGGAGCAACAAAATTAGCAATTCAAAGAGCTTTAAAAAATTATCCTCCTATAGAAAAAATATTTTATGATAAAGATCGCGCCAAACATCCCGTTGCTGGTTTGCGTGTTCCACGGTTATGGAGACCACCTTATATACAAGTGGCTCTAGATCATCCAGAACTCTCGCATCAAATCAAAGTTGTACAAGATTTACCAAAAAGTGACCGAATCCTTATTGAAATAGGAACTCCCTTTTTAAAGAAATATGGGGTTGAAGCAATTAAACAAATCCGTGAAATTGCTAAGGATAAATTTATCGTTGCTGATTTGAAAACCCTTGATGTAGGTAAGTTGGAGGTGGACTTTGCATTCGATGCAACAGCAGATGCTGTAGTAGCGAGTGGATTGGCATCCTCTTCTTCGTTAGATAAATTTCTCCTTGAAGCAAATCGTTTAGGGATATATGGATTTGTAGATACGATGGAAGTCGATGATCCCGTAGGAAAACTAAGTCAATTAAAGCAAACACCCGACGTGGTAATCTTGCATCGCGCTATTGATGTTGAGCAAGGTTCAGGAGCTCAATCTCCCGATTCGGCACAAAGAGCACGCTGGGGGGCTATTCCAAAAATAAAAGAATTATTTAAAAACCAAAAATTAGCGTCAGGTCGAGATCGGGTTTTAGTTGCAGTAGCTGGAGGAATCGAACCAGAAACTGCGAAATATGCCATAGATATGGGAGCAGATATTCTTATAGTTGGTAGATTCATAACATCCTCAAAAGATATCAAAAATGCTATGCGAAGGTTTCTTAATATCTTACCAGGCTATTCCGATATCGATTTAAAGAGAATTCATACTGAAGACGATGATAATGCCGTAAAAAAACCTTCCTGGGATTAAAATTTGACTTTCCCAATGTTTACTTCTTTTTCTTATAATTTATCTTCATTATTTTATAAATTAGATTTTAAATTATTAATTAAAAATATTAAGGATTAAAACCCCCAATAATCTAATAATACAGAGTTGAAATTTAAAGAAGGAGACTGATTAATTTATGCCAAGTAAATATGATAGCAAAAAGGCATTATTAGAAAGGTCTGGCAGAGTTATTAATTCAATCATTAATGGTTTGGAAGACTTAAGTATAGAAAAAAGAAAGAGTGTTATGGAAAAAAGTGGACAAGAATGCGCATTAGCAGGAAGTTATAAAATTGCGAAAGAAATTTCTCAAACTACAGATAATATTGAAGAGATTATCGAAAAAGCCAATAATCAAATTCCTTGGTGCGGTAAATGGAAATTAGAAGAAAATTTAATTAGATCTATCTG
>RDOE01000129.1 GCA_011364975.1 Promethearchaeota archaeon
TTAACTAGTTTTGAGTGTGGAAAGATTGCTCATGTCTCAGAAGTAGTTAATAAAACAGGATTAGGAACTGTTTGTGGGCAGTTAGGGGGTGGTTTATGTATTTTAAAAGAACCTGGATATCCTTGTAGAACTGAACGGCTTAACGTACCGAATAATATTATTATAATATGTGCTTCTTTAGGAAAAATTCAAACGAAAGCAATTTTATCTGATCCAGAATTAAGTACTAACATAAAAGAAGCCGGTAAAATCGCTTTAAATAATATTAATTTAAATCCTAATTATAAAAATTTTGTAAAATATTCAATTGATTTCGTAAAAAAATCAAATATCCTTGAAAAGCTAAATTTATATGAAATAAAAGAATTAATAGATGAATTGAATTCATTAAAAATTATCGGAGCAAGCATGAATCAATTAGGGGAATCTGTATACATATTTTGCAAAAAGAATAAAATAAATATTGTAAATGATGTTTTAAATAAATTTAGTGAAAATTTTAAAAGATTTATCTTAAGAATCTATAATAATAAATCAATACTTATTGAAAAATCCTAATTTATTCATTTGAGGAATTTAATGATTTTGATTTTAAGGTAGCAGCTTCAACAGCTCTGATTAATGTTGCTCTTATTTTAGCAGATTCTAGTTCGTGAATCGCAGTAATTGTTGTTCCAGCAGGTGTGGCAACCATATCTTTTAACTCTCCAGGGTGTTTTTTGGTATCTAGTAATAATTTCGCTGATCCCATAACAGTTTGAGCGGCTAATTTAAGGGATATTTCTCTTGAAAGCCCCATTTTTACTCCTCCATCTGCTAATGCATCGATAATAATAAAAATGTAAGCAGGACCACTTCCTGATAAACCTGTGACTGCATCTAAATGATTTTCTTCTAATTCAACAACAATACCTACAGCTTTAAAAATTTTCTTTATAAATTCTAACTGTTCCTGCTTTACATATTTATTATGGGCAATAGCAGTTGCTGCTGATCCTATTAGAGCAGGAGTATTGGTCATCACTCTGACTAATCCAACATTTCCATTAAGGAATTTAGTTATATGTTCAAAAGAAATTCCTGCAGCTAATGAGATAATTATCTGATCTTCTTTTATTAAAGGCCCCACCTCTGCTAAAACCTCATCAATTACTTGAGGTATTACAGCAATTAGGATGTGTTTGGAGTTTCTTACAAGCTCTTGGTTATCTTTAGCAAGTTTAACTCCTAGTTCAATTGCTTTCTCTTCACTTTTATTTTCATCAATGTCATAAATAATAATTCCATTTACATCGATAGTTTTAGTTAAAATTAATCTATTTAAAAGAGCTGAACCAATTTTACCTACTCCAATTATTCCTAATTCCTTTTCAAACATAATCATAGTTAATAATTGTATCTAAAAGAATTTTTTTAAAAAACACGAATTTTAAAATTAAATGTTTATAAAGAAAAAAATCAGAAGTTAATCCAAGATATGATTTATATCATCTGCTAAAAATTCACTAAATCTTATCCCAAAATCATTCCACAAGTTAAATTCTAATATGATGACGTCTTTAATTTTTCCAACTCTTCGAAAATTATTTGTTTCAAAAAATTTTATGCCAGATTTATACTTTTGAGGGAGTTTAATAAAGACAGAAGCTATATCTTTTTCTTTCTGATTCTTTAAAAAAGTTAATAATAATTTTGTACCTATTAATTTATTCCTAAAATTAGGATTTACATATATTAATTTTAACAATGTTTTTGGTAAGATATTTTCAACTGAATCAACTTTAGGAATTAGTTCTTGAGCAATCAATACTCCTGCTATAAGATCATTATAATACGTTAGGAGGGTTAGGTATTTTCCGTCTAAGAAGTTAAGTTTAAATTTTTCAATCAATTCAATGAATTCTTTTGCACATAAAGTTAATTCAGTTAAATCCTCTTTTTTAGCAATTTTAACCTTAAAATTAGGATATATTCTAGAATTTTTATTCATTTTATATTTCAATTGTATAATACATTTTTTAATTCATTTATTAAATGGTGTTTAATCATTCCATTATTTCGATCATAACCTTCGCAAACGATACTTCTAACACCAATTATATCAGGACCAATCTTCCTTATTAATGGAATAGACTCTTTTAACAAGTTCCCTGCTAAAGCAACTTCAAGATTCAATTTCTTTGCTCTATTTGTAAATTCCTGTAATTGCTCAATATTTAGAAAATTCAATATACTTTTTCCATCCTTAATATAGGTATCCAACATTGCAATATCTGCACCAGATTTTGAAGCAATAATGGGGATTAAGAGGAAGTCGGGTGATTTTTTGATCCTTACTTTATCAGCATAACCTGCCGCAACTACTTTAATTTCATTATTATATGATTTTACTGCTCTCACAACATTCCTCATTAAATTTATTCCTTCAGTTTCATTTTGAGGACCTTTTAAACCTACTTTAATTATATCCGCTCCAGCAAATGCTGCTCCTAATGCTGCTAGGGAGGCAGAACCAGGTAAATAGGGAAAGTCGCCAATAGTGGCACTAAGTAACTGTTTGCTATCATTAGGGATTAATTTCTTCATTTCTTTAATTATCCAGGGGAAATTTGCGCCTAAAGATCCCTCGAGGGGATTCTTACAATCAATATAATCAATATCTTTATGTTGTGTAACTATTTTTGCTTCTTTGATATTTTTAGGACTTATTAATAGTTTAATTCTTTTTCTCATAATCTATCTTCTACAGTATTTCAATAATTAAACCTATTTTTTCTCTTCAAAATGTATTATTTTATGATATGAGATTTTTTTTTAATCTTTTATATATTGGGATTAAAATATATTATTATATGTAATTTATTCTTTTATTTTGAAAATATAAGAAACGATATGATATAAAAATTTAAATTAAATAATTATTATTAAATATCAAAAAAATTATGATCTTATTATGTCTCCGAAAGAATTGACTAAGATTGACATTACTAACGAAGTTTTTAAAGAACCAATAGAAGTCATCAAGCAGTTATCTTCTTATTTAGAGGATTTAAAATACACTAAAGTTATTCAGACATTTGTAATGGAAGATCGAAGATTAAATCTTTCTCTAGAAAATCAAGGTAACAGTTACTTTAAGGGAAAAATAGTTTGGATTGGAAATAAAAAGGATGATAGTGAAGGGACTATTTTTTGCGTCGACACGAGAACTGAATTGAAACAAATTAATCCAACTGCTGAAAATACCGAAAATATCATACTTGATGTAAAGAGAGAAACAATACGAGTTTCAACAGCCTCAAAAACTAAATGTGCGGTTTGTGGAAAAAATATAGAAATATTTGATGAGGTTGCTGGGTGTCCTCTATGTGAAGCGAAAGCTCATAAGGATCATTTTATTGATTGGGTAAGAATGAAACATGCCTGCCCAGTTTGTAAAAAATCCCTAAATGTTTCAAGCTCAGGAGTTGTTTTTATTGATTAATTGATTTATAGATTTCTTATTTTCTCAATTTCAATTGATCCATCATATAAAGCTGTTCCTATGAGGATACCAGAGAATTTACATTTAGAATAATTTAGAATATCTTTATACTCTTTGATCCCTCCCCCAACCAATATTTTTTTCTTGAATGCATTTCTAATGTTAAGATAAAGTGGAGGAACACCACCAATTTTTTGACCCACTTTGTAAAGATCGAGTAAAATAATTTCCTCGATGCCTAAATCCTCAATTTTTTTTACAATTTCAATTAGAGAGTCATTTTTTATATCTTCAATATTTGTGGTGACTTTTTCATTATACATATCAATACTGACAATAATTTTGTGAGCTCCGATTATCCTAATGCATTTGGG
The DNA here is from genome assembly GCA_011364975.1 of Promethearchaeota archaeon. Lineage (GTDB taxonomy): Archaea > Asgardarchaeota > Lokiarchaeia > Sigyniarchaeales > SOKP01 > SOKP01. The sequence continues at coordinate 3,859 of RDOE01000129.1, forward strand.
TATTAAATCTAGATTATTTAAAGTCTCCAATCCTAGAATGAGCTTATTGAAATTATATTGAGAAAATGTTATAATATCTTCTAAGGAGGTAATTCCAGGATCAATTAATATTAGTATATCTGGTATTTTTGAGATTTTTGAGAGAAGTTTAAAGTTAGGCTTCTTTTTAATAATTGCGTCTAAATCAGCTAGATATATTTCTTTAAATCCATATTTATATCTTAAACATTTTATAATTCTAAATGGATTAGTAGAACTAAATAGTTTGGAGCTTAACAATTTATAATTTTCCCTTTTCCCTTTTTTTGCATGAACTGCTTGAGAGTTTAATATATCTACTACCGGTATAATCCTAAATGATCTCATTATTACGATTAACTTATTTTTACGTATATATCTATAGATTCAAGAAATTACCAATATGAAATACTCTTACTTTTTAAAAGTATTCATTAATTAATTATTAAATAATTTTATTTTTAAAGTATAAAATCTAACACTATCTTTGATCTAAGAACGCAAATTTAAAATTTGAAGAATTATGAAAAATGAAGAGTATATAAATAAAATTGTAGAAGATACTGGTTTATCAAAAAAAGACATCGAAAATTTAGTTAAAGAAAAAAAAGAGGAGCTTAAAGGCTTAATTTCTGAAGAGGGGGCTCTATTTGTTATAGCTAAGGAATTGGGAGTAGATGTGTCAAACGAGAGTAAGAATATCTTAAGCGATATTGAGTTAAATATTTCCGACCTAACAGTGAACATGAAAAACATTATGCTTATTGGAAGAATACAGGATATCTACCGTGTAATTAAATTTGAGAAGAATGGGGGTGAAGAAGGATTTGTGGGATCTTTTTTATTACATGATGATACAGGAGAGGTTCGCATAGTTCTATGGGATGAGAATGTTAACATATTTAATGATGAAAGATTTAAAGTTGATGAAATTGTAAAAATTATTAATGGATACGCTAAAGAAGGACGATATGGAGGAATTGAAGTACATATTGGTAAATATAGCAAATTAATAATAAGCCCTGAAGATGTAGATTATAAGAAATTTCCTAAAGTTGAAGAAAGAATAATTAACATAGGAGAGATAAATGAAAAATTGTACAGAGTTTCAATTGAAGGCAAAATAGCAAATATGTTTCCACCCAAAGAATTTACAAAGAAGGATGGTCAAAGTGGTAAATTACAATCCTTAATTTTAAGGGATGCAACAGGAACAGTAAGAATTACTTTTTGGAATAACGAAATTGATAAATTGAAAGATAATGTTGTTGGTGACGTTATCTCTTTATCACATTTAAATGTTAGAAAGAATGCTTATAGTCCAAATTCATTAGATCTTCACGCAACCAAACAAACCAAATTATTAAAAAAGAAGAATAATTTGAACATAGAAGCAAAAATGGTAGATAAAATTAAAGATTTAGAAATTCAGAATAATATAGTTTCATTTCAAGGAATAATTACTTCTATAGAAGATCTGAAAAAAGTTAATTTGAAATCGGGAGAGGAAGTTTCACTTCTTAATTTAAACGTCAGTGACGATACTGGAAGCATTAGAGTGAATATATGGCGCGAAATGGCTGATGAGTTATCAAAATCACTCAAAAATGAAGATGGGATTTATTTAAAAAACATCTTGGTTAAGCATAATGATTTTTCAGGGAGATATGAAGCATCTTTAATCTCTGAGTCTGTTATTAAAAAAAAAAATGATTTAAAGTTCTCAAATTTAAAAACCATTGAAAAATCCTTTAAAGGCCAAACAAATGATTTTTTTAAGGATTTTACTAAGATCGATACAATTCAGTCTCCAGGCTTTTTTAAAATAAAGGGATATATCCCAAATGAATTAAGTAAAATTAGAATATACGAAGCTTGTTCTAATTGTAATAAAAAGTATGAAAATTGCAGTTGTGAACTGAAGGGCTCTAAAATAGCGAGAATGATAATTAATCAAGCATTTGAGGATGAAAGTGGTAGAATTAGAGCTACATTCATCGGTGATGTAGCAGAAAAATTGGTTGGTACCAAAGCGGAGATAGTAACGCAGTTAAAAGACACGCCGGATTTTGAGGAATTATTAAATAAAGTTTCTTCTGAAATCATTGGTAGGGATTTAATGATTAAAGGAAGAGTAAAATTTAATGATTTTACTAATGCTTATGAAATAATCGTAGTTGATTTTAAAGAATTAGATATTGAGGAAGAATTGCATAATATAATCAAAGAAATTGAAAATTAAATATTTTTAGATTTAAAAATATTAATTTTATTAAATAGTTCGATTTATTCTTTAATCAGTTTTTAATATAATTAAGATTATTCATTTATTGATTGATTTTGTATGAACCAGGTTGATATTATCGGATTGGGAGAAATAGTATTGGATTGGGTGGCAGAAATCCCCCATTTTCCTCAGCCTGATGAAAAGATTGATGCAAAAAGTGAGAATTATTTTCCAGGAGGAGTAACTGCTAATTATTTAGTAGCAATTGGACGATTAGGTGGTTCATGTGGTTTTTTAGGTGCAGTTGGAGATGACTCGTATGGGAATTTTTTAATTAATGATCTTATAAATGAAAATATTGATATTTCCTTTACAATTAAAAAAAAAAGCATGATAACTCCTGTTAATTTCATTTTTATTGCCAATGGGGAGAAATCAATAATACAATCTCCTCATATGCAATCTACAAAACTAGATATACATGATGTTGATGAAGATTATATTGCTAACTCTAAGGTCCTACATACAACACTTATTCATTCTGATATTTCTAATTTTGCCATAAAGATTGCTAAGAGACACAATATTAAGGTAAGTATAGATTTAGAATCTCAGATTGCTAAGCGAGGATGGAATAATTTAAAAGAAATGCTTTTAATGGCTGATGTTCTAATTCCTAATAAGGAAGGCGCGAAAACTATAACTAAACAAAACAATCCAGAGAATTCAGCAAAAGTTTTAGTTAAAAAGGGAATTCCTATTGTTATTATCACTTTAGGAAGCCAGGGTGTCCTAGTTACGACCTCAGATTTTCAAAAAAGAATTCCCGCTTATCATATAAAAAAAATAGTTGATACAACTGGAGCAGGAGATACGTTTAATGGTGCTTTTTCATTTGCATATTGGATAAAAGGATGGGATTTAGAAAGAGCATGTAAATTTGCGAATGGTGCGGCTTCTTTGAAAATTCAGAAATTAGGTGCGCGTACTGGTATGCCAGATGAAAAAAAATTATTGGATTATTTAAAACTTGTCGATCCCAATTTTTTTGATTGAAATTAAATATTAATTAAACTTTCATGAATAAATAATACAGATTTTATCAAATTTAGTTTTTTTAATTAAATCATCGAATAATTCAACTATATTACTTGAAGTATAACTAGGTTCTTCTTGGTTAAACGGCCAAATACCAATCAAGAGATCACCAAATTTTTTTGCATTTCCTATTAGAAAACCTTTCTTTTTTCTGTCATGAATATTAGTAAAGAGTATTACGATATAATAATTAAAAATGTAATTAAATCCATCATCACCGATCTTTATTACTTCTTGGATATTTTGAAAATTTATAATATCTTGATTTTCCTTACTTAATTCCTTTAATAAGGAAAAATAACGTGAGGGAATATATATTGGTTTTGATGTAATAAAATTCTTAAAAGTTAAAGAAAATGAATTTTCTTTCTTTTCATCTAACGCTTTAAAGATTACTTTATAAAATATAGTATTCATTGAAATCTAATCTTCAGTTTATCATTATTAAGATAGTAGTGTGTTTCCAAAAAGGTTATTCTAATCAAAATGACAATTGTTTTTAGTAAGCAGGCATTTTTTCTTGTATTAAGATATTCTCCTCAGGGAATCCTAGATCAATAAGGAATTTCTTGAGTTTAAATTTATGATCTCCTTGAAGTTCAATTTCATTCCCACGAACGGTTCCTCCAGAAGCACATTTCTTTTTAGCTCGTGTTAAGATATCTTTTAGATTAGCGTCAAAATCACCCTCAAAAGTAATAACAGTGACAACTCTTCCCCATTTTCGTTTATCATTTGATATAATTATTTGCTGTTCATCAGCACTTAAGCTGTCGCATATACATAAATCTTTTGGAAAACTACATATCGGACAAATCTCGTCGTCTTTAATACTCTTATTTCACAACCTTTATCATTAAATAGTATTATATTGCAATACTAAAA
>RDOE01000130.1 GCA_011364975.1 Promethearchaeota archaeon
TAACTGGTACTAAATCTTTAATAGAAGTAGGAATTCCATTAAGTAAAGGGATTTTTTCATTATTTTTGATTCGTTTATCAGCTTCTTTAGCCATTACTCTAGCTAATTCGAAAGTTGTGGTACAAAAAGCATTGATAACTGGATTTATTTTCTTAATTCTTTCGATTGTAATTTCTGTAATCTCTTCTGAAGTAATTTCTCGTTTTTTAATTAATTCTGCTATTTCACAAGCAGACATAAAGCATAATTTTTCTTCATTCATCATAATACGAATTTATATTATTAATATACATAACAAAATTTCTTGAGGATTTAATTAATAATTTAGAAATAATAAAAAATTAAAAATTAGTGTTATTTATTTTCCGTTGATCGTTCTCTTAATTTTCTCCTAAAAATTTTGCCCACTGCTGTTCTTGGTAACACATTGACAAATTCAACTTGCCGAGGATATTTATATCCCGCCAGTCTTTCTTTGGACCATTCTATAATATCTTTCTCTGTAATTTTACCTTGGTATTCTGGTTTGATTGCTACATATGCTTTAATAGTTTCCCCAATGTTTGGGTCTGGAGCAGATACAACACCTGCTTCAAGTATAGCAGGATGTTCAAATAATTTTTCCTCTACTTCCTTCGGCATAACTTTATAACCTTTATATTTTATTATATCTTTTGTTCTACCCTCGATATAGAAGTATCCCTCTGCATCCATTTTTGCAAGATCACCTGTTCTTAACCAATCTCCGATAAAAGTTTCTTTTGTCGCTTCAAGGTTCTTCCAATATCCTTTCATGACTTGAGGGCCTTTAATTAACAATTCTCCTATTTCTCCAGTTTTCAATTCTTCTAGTGTGTCTGGATTTACAATTTTAGCATCAGTATCGATAATTGGAACCCCTATACTCGTAGGTCGAATTTCAGGCATCCAATCTGCGGGTGTATGCGTAATTGGTGAGGTTTCGGTTAAGCCAAACCCCTGACCGACTTTAACACCAACAATTTCTTCCCAACGCTTAGCTAGTTCATGGGGTAATGCCGCTGATCCTGAATTTGCTTGCTCAATGCTAGAAAGATCTCTTTCAGTAAAATCAGGATGATTGATAAGCATTTGGTACATTACTGGTACACCAACATAATTGGACACTTTATAATATTCAATTGCCTCCAAGATTTCAGCGGGATTGAAAGATGCGAACATTACAAGCATAGCGGCTCCTATTGATGCTATAATTAAGACTTGAAATCCAAAGGAATGACATAAGGGTAATACTGACAAATTTACAGTTTTACCAAATTCTTCTTCAGCTTCTTCATCCTCACCATTTGCATAAAGAGTACATAATGCATCTGCTACTAAATTACTATGTGTAAGCATTACTCCTTTAGGTAATCCTGTAGTGCCTCCCGTATATAATAGTGTTGCTAAATCATTGTCAGGATCTATATCAACATCAGGAGGTTTGGCTGTTTTACCTTCAATTAATTCTTCTAAAGTAATTGTTCCTTCTTTTGCTTCATCTGCTCGTATTAAGATAATATTTTCCACCTTTATATCCTTGAGAGCCTTTTTCATTGTCCGATAGTTAGCTTTATGAACAAAAACAGCTTTCATATTGCCTGAATCCTTGATTATATGAGTAACATCATCCTCTTTGAGTAATGGATTTATTGGAATTACTGTAGCTCCGGTTTCCATAATTCCAACACAACAAAAAAGAAATTCGGGGCAATTAGAAGTCATTAATCCAACGCTATCATCCTTCCTTATTCCCAATTCATATAATGCATTGCCGATTTTGTCAGAAATATATATTAATTCTCTATAGGTATACTTTTTATCATCAGGTTTATAATAGACACATACGTTATTAGGATATTTGCTAGCTGATAATTTAATAAGTTCATGAACCGGAATTGGTTCGAATTTAATATGATTTGGGACATTATCTGGTCTGAATTTTAGCCAAGGGCGATTCAGATTTTCAATATATGGAGATGGATTCTCAAAATCTAAAGTTGGTTCCCAATCCGAAAAATCTTTCACAATTATCACTTTAAGATATTAAATTAGTTATGTAATAAACAATTCTATGATAAACCTATAAAAAGATTTTCCTCAATTGTTTAACTATTTAAAAATTCAATTAGTATTTTATTGACTTCCGGAGCTTTAGACTGTGTCATGAAATGACCAGAATTTTGAATTACTTTTAAAATACTATTTGGAATTAGGTTATTTATTTCTTGCATAACCGATAAGGGAATTAATCTATCATGGGATGCTGCTATAAGCAATGTTTTATGCTTTATTTCTGCTAACTTTTCTAAAGTATAATGAGTTTTCATTGCTTTTGCTTGATTTATTATATCTTGTACTCGTGGCGGATTAATAGTACTAGATTTGATTAAATCCTCCATTGAGAAGAGATTAAAGAACTTTCTCTTAGGATTTTCTTCCATTTCTTTTCTAAATTTCATATGATAAACAAAACGAGATTCTTGTTTGAAAGCTAAGTAAGGATCTTTTTCAAGAAGCGCTATACGCTCTAGATTACTCTTTTGAATTATATCAACCCATTCAGTATCAGGTCTACCATAATTAGTTGCTATTAAAACTAATTTTTCGACCTTTTGAGGATATCTTAAAATGAAATTTTGGGCAATCATTCCACCAAAGGATCTTCCTACAATGTGAGCTTTTTCGATACCTAAAAAATCCATAAGACCCATCATATCGTCGGCAAGCATATTCATAGTATATGGGATATTAGGTCTGTCAGATTCACCAGTTCCCCTTATATCAAAAGCAATCGCTTTAAAAAATTTGCTCATATCTCTAATTTGAGGATTCCAAAATTCTTTATTACCGCCATACCCATGTATAAATATTATAGGAAATCCATTACCTTGACAAATATAAGCCAATTTTAAATCATTGATTAATGCATAAGTCATTTTAGTATCATCAATTTATCTGATCAACTATTAAAAATAAAAAGAAAAAAATAATTAAAATTTAGGTATTTCTTATTCTGTCAAGTTTTTCTTGATGTAATTCTCTGGTTTTAGTTTTTATTTCCTCATATTTTTCTTTAGTAATTGGAAATCTATAAATTGAGATAATACCAATCACTAATGCTATTGCGGGAAAAATTACCATAAGGCTCTTCAAACCAAATATTACCTCTTCATCAGTTCCTAATACAGGATCAAATATCGCCCATCCCGTACTATTAAAAACTAAACTAATGGATAATATCACAAAAATTGTCGATAATTTAGTAAAAAGGGCATTGATTCCATAATATCCCCCTTCTCGGCGTGTACCTGTGGTCAATTCATCTTGATCTATTACAGCAGCAAGTAAAATATCAGCGAATAAAAGAGCACCAGAAAGGCCTATTCCTACAGTAAAGAAGCCTAAAAATGCAAATGTCCTATCATTTATGAACATAAAAGGGATAAGTGAAAGAATAAAAATCGAATTTGAGAGCATATATCCTTTACGCATCCCTATTTTCACTGCTACATATCTCCATAAGGAGAGAAAAATAGCTGCAGAAATAAACGTGGTTGCTAACATCAAACCTAGTAATATGGATTCTCCTTCGGCAATATTTAATACAAAACTACCATATAATGGTGTAATGGTTGGTAATATACCAATTACATACCAATAGCATAAATTTGATATAATAAATGTTCTGAAACCTTTGTTCTTTATCGAAAATTTTAATGATTTTAATAAAGAAGGTGCAGTCTTGTAATCCTCTGAAAATTCTTTTCGTTGCTTTATTCCAAATAAAATTAGGATAATAATTCCACCACCAATGAACAATGCCATAACAAATGCGGCGATGCTATAATTTGGTAAATACATTGGCTCATCTAATTTAGGAATAAATAGTGTTGGTAAGATAAAGGTAAATATCAATCCAATTACCGTAAAGAACTGTTTGACTGCATTGGATTTAGCTCTTTCTTCTAGATCTTGAAACATCTCTGGAAAAAGACTAGCGTAATTCAAATCAAAGGTTGTGTAACTTATATCAAAAATAACGGCAGTAATTATAAAGTATATAAATATCGTAAGAGTTGATTCTATCCAAGGGGTATATAATAAAACAATTATTACACATAATGGCAGAGTTGCTACGATTATAAATGGTTTTCTCCTTCCCCATTTAGTGTGTACTCGATCTGATAATGCCCCCATTAAAGGATCGTTAATCGCATTCCATATTGACCAGATTATATATACAATGGTAATAAGGTTTACATCTAAGCCCACAACAGCAAAATAGAATGTAAAAATATAGAATGAAAACATTTGGATAGCAATTGTATCAGAAAATTGACCAATTCCGTAAGCCAAAGCTCTTTTTAGTGAATACATTTATTCAACCAATTTTATTTTTATTAGTTAAAATGAAATTAATTATAATTTCTATCTAAGCATATAAAAAAATATCATAATTTATATAAAGAGTTTGAATCAATACATAATTAATTACAGAAAAGGATTATCGTAATTTAAAAATCTACATTAAAGTAAATTATAAAGGTGAGTCTTTTGGTTAATGAAATGCTTGAAGAAATTACCGAAGTCACTACAAAGGGCTTTTATAAGATGGTAGGTAAATTGGTAAGAAAGGCTAAGCGGTCGGGTATTTCTCAAGAAGCTATAATAAAGGCACTTTCAGCTGGTTTAACAAATGTCAGTGAAAAATATAAATCAAAAGGGATGTATCTTGATGACATTATCAAATCCGCTGGCACGTTTGAAGCAGGAATCCAATCATTGGGATTATCTGATGAAAAAAAGATGCCAGAAGAAAGAGTTGTATTAGGAGTTATGGGAGGTCCTTGGACTATTGGAACTAGAATCGTAGCTGCTAATCTTAAAGCCCAAGGATTTGAAGTAATAGATGCTGGATCAGATATCACCCCAGAACAAATAGCTCAGGTCGTTAAAGAAAATAATGCTAGATTGATAGCTTTTGCTATATATTTAATGCAAACGGAAGGTGATGTGCAAAAATTAGAGGAGGAACTCTGGAAAATGGGTATCCGAAATAAAGTTCGTACAATACTTAGTGGACCAGCAAGCTCCCAAAAAATGGCAGAAAAATATAATATTGACGGTTATGTCAATGATGTAAATAGTTTAGTAATAAAGTTAAGAGAATTTTCAGAGGACTTAAAATCAGAGATGACTTCATATGATCGAGTAATGCTTTCCGTCAAACATAAAGAACCAGATCGAGTTCCATTTATGCCATTTGCCCAAACATTTACAGCTAAATTTGCTGGTATTCCATTTTCAGAATATGTAAGTAAAGCTGAGAAATTCGTCGAAGGTCAGTTAAAAGCTTATAAAGCTTTTAATTGGGATGCATTATGTTTCTCTTCAGATGTAGGAATGTATGCTGGGGCATTAGGTGCCAAAATCGACTTTCCTTTCGATGATGTCCCACGCATTATAAAACCTGTTTTAAAACATACCTCTTTATATGAGGATTTTCAAAAACTAAACATGCCTGATCCAATGAAATCAGAGCGATTATCAGAGTCAATTAAAGCAATCGAAATAGCTAAAAAAGAAGTACATGACGAAGTTCCTTTAATTGGATGGACAGAAGGCCCATTCCAGGGGGTGACATTATTATCTGGTGCAGATCCAATGCAATTTTTCTATATATTGGATCATCCCGATGAATTCAAAGAAATATTAGATTGGTATGCTGATTTTGAGATTATTGTTGCAAGAGCAATGTGTGAAGCAGGAGCAGATATTATTGGTGTCGGTGAAACTGCAGCTTATTTTATGTCTCCAAGTTTTTTTAAGGAATATTGTCTTGAACCAGAAAAAAAAGTATGCACCGCAATAAAAGATCTAGGTATGATACCCTTAATTCATTGTTGTGGATATGTCCCTCAATGTATACATTTTTCAAAAGAAACTAATTCAGGGGGTGCAATTCAATTTGATTATCAAGTAGATTTACAATGGGCTAAAAATCTTTTAAAAGATAAGGTTACAATAATGGGAAATCTAAATTATAATGAACTTACCAAAGCAGATCCCCAAAAAGTTTATGAAGTAAGCTCAAAAAGTATTAATCTCGCTGGTAAAGGAGGAGGCTTTTGGTTAGCATTTGGTTGTGAAATTCCACGTGAGCTACCCATTGAGAACATGAGAAGCATTATGAGAGCTACTAAAACCAGTGGTAGATATCCACTTGATGATTAAGGAGGCTATTTATTTTTTTACGTTCTGTAAATTATAATTTTATTACTTGATAACTTATTTATTAATTTCATAAAAAGAGTAATTTTTATTAAGTTAAAAAAAGGAGGTAAAGACGTATTTAAATTTTCTTAATTTATAAATTAATTAAAGAGAATATTTTTTAAAATTCAATATGAGGGTTAATTTTGCCTATCAATAAAGCTCTCTTATTTTCTCAAGTATTAAATAATTTCTTAGAATTGAATAATGAAGTAGAAGCTGTAATAGTTTCGGATCAAGATGGATTTATTATAGCAGGAGAAAAAAGAAAAGATATTGATATCGAGATAGTATCTTTATTAACTACAGTTGTTAAACCTATAAGTGATCGCGTACGAGATGAATTTTCTTTTAAACAATTTGGGACAACCAGTATTGATACAGCTCAACATCGTCTATTATTTGTATCACTTGATGAAGATACTACATTAAGTTTAGTAATCGAAAGTTTAGGTTCAATCGATAATATTGCTCCTTATGCCTATTTTCTTGCAGAAAAAACAGCTCAGATTTTAAATGCCTCTGAAGAAGATTCTATTCAAATACATATTCCTGACTTTAAATATGAAGAGGAGCTTTCAAAGCAATCAGAGCGATTAAAAAACCAGATTTATCAGAATAAATTAAATCGAGATGGTATTTATCGATTTAAATTTATTATTATAGGGGATCATGAAGTAGGAAAAACCTCAATTATCCGTCGATTTGTAGAGAAAAGATTTCTGGTCAATTATCGTACTACTATAGGGTTAAATATTTTATCGTATGATTTTGAAGCCTTTAACAATAAAATCAGCTTATTTCTATGGGATATCGGAGCCCAACAATACTTTAAAAGATATAGAAAAACATATTATTCAGGTGCTCAAGCGGCATTTATGGTATTTGATCTAACAAATAAAAGGTCTTTTGATGATATAACTATATGGCATAACGAATTAAAGGAATTTATTGAAAATAAGGATCTTCCTATAATAATCATAGGCAATAAAAGTGATTTAAAGGATCAAAGAGTTGTTAGTTATGAAGAAGGTGTTAAATTAACAAAGGATCTCTCTGAATTATCTACTTTTTCTAATATATCAAGTTTATCCGAATTCGCTGATTTATCTTATTTGTCAGATCAAACAAAAAGCAAAATTTCGTACATTGAAACTAGTGCCTTAACTGGAGAAAATGTTGAAGATGCGTTTAAATTGGTATCATATCATTTTATGATGAGAAGTATTGAAATTGAGGAACAAAGAGTAAAAGATCAAATAGTAGGAGAAATAAAATCAATTGTTGATCTTAAAAAATCTTTAAGTCTAACCTTTATTACCAAAGATTTATTGTGGAGTCCCGCTTTACAGATTATAACAGAAATAAAAGAATTAGGCTCATTTTCTAAGAAGAAAGAGAACGAAAAAGAAAAATCATTCGAATATTCTAATGGTTTAATAGTAAAAAATTATTCTTACGACAATTATAAGATTTCGGAAAGTGATGGGATTTTTTGTATTTTTGATGCGAGAGAGAAAGAGCATATTAATTTAGAATGGCGGGAAATGATACTTAATATTGTTCGAAAGGTAAAGAAAAATAAAGTAATTCTTATTGGAATTCAAGTAT
>RDOE01000131.1 GCA_011364975.1 Promethearchaeota archaeon
CTTTTTGCGTTTTTTTAATGTTTTTATTTATTTATATATATTTTTCCATTTTTTTCATCCCCCTTTTAAGATTTATTTTATAGAGACTACACTAGTAAGAGGAATATAGAAATTATGCAACGCCTTAAATCAGAAAAAGTATTAACGATTACTTTCGGGTTGGTAGTTTTAATAGTATCTGGGATTTTAATTAGCCTCCTTATAATTCCATTTACTCATCCAAAAGTAACTGGCATTCCCGGACGAATTATTTACATAACTTCTGATGAAGATTTCAATAAATATAGTTTCCCAGGTAGTGGAACTGAAGAGGATCCTTATATAATAGAAAATTATACCTATTTTGAGTACGGACTTTCTGAGATTCATATTTCTGGTGTAAGTAAATCTGTTATCATAAGAAATAATATTATTTATCCAAACCCCTGGGATTGTGGAGTTTTTCTTGCTTCAGTTTCATCTTCAAATGTAATTATTATAGATAATATAATTTATGGTTCAGCTTATAGATTGAATATTGAAGCCGGAATTCGTATATACAATCTATATAATTGTTCTATACGGAATAATAGTATTTATAATGTTGGTGTTGGTATCAAACTATTAGCATCTTCATATTGTTCAGTTGAAAATAATACTTTAATAAATAATGGTCGAAATATTGAAGTGAGAGATTGTACGAATCTTTCAATTATGAATAACATTCTTATGGTTAATATAGAAAAATCCAGATTTTCTTACCCGGATTCAATTCATGTGGAAGATTCGATAAATATCTCAATTAATTCTAACGAATGTAAAAATAGCGGCATCTGGTTTTCAGCGTCTTCCTCAAGCACAATAATACTTCAAAATAACATTGTTAACGGTTTACCAATAGGTTTTTTTAAAAATAAAGTCGATTTACTTTTCAATAATTCTGAACAATATGGTCAATTATTCTTAGTAAATTGTACTGATTGTATTATTACCAACCTAACCATTTCAAAGAGTATTAATGGACTTTCATTCTATAATTGTTCTTATAGTAATTGTACCTCATGCAATTTCAATGAAAATTATCAATCTGGGTTATACATTTCTCATTCTTCTAATCTTACAATCTCAGAGGGGAAATACAGTAATAATTCTCTTGGAGCCAGGGTTCTATATTCTGATTCGATTGAATTTAAGAATAATCTATTTCAATTTAATTATTATGGTGCCTATGTAAGTAATTCAATTGTTAGTTATACCAATAATACCTTCTATAACAACTTTTATGAAGATATTCGAGTCTATAACTTTTAATTAGATTTAACAAGTTAATCCGTTTCAAATCATATTCTTCATAAACCAAATTATTTTATGCTAGGTTAACGATTCTATTATTATAGAAATACTTACCATTACTAATCATTCCAATTAATATAAATCTTAAATGGTGAGCATTAATGCCGGAAAGCAGCGTAATGTTAAATGAGATAAACAAAGTGTTTATTCCCTGTAGAACTGTGTTAGAAATGGAAGCGTTAACCTCCTTATTTTTAGAGACTCATAATTATGAATCTATTAAGGAACTTCCAAAAAGTCAGCCCACAAGCCAACAATTAATAGAAGTCTTTAGTGTTATTAAAATAGAGCCCTTAGAGCGAATAATTCAATATTTCATTGATGTGGTGGTCAATAGATTAAAACCAATAGTCATGTATGAGCGAGATCATCATGATAGGTATCGTATGGGCAATGTGGCGGCATATGCTCAAACACGTGTTTGTCTTTATCTTGCACTCCACCGCCTGAAACTAAAATTTTTGATTATCAAACATTTTATGGACCAATTTAAACAGAATCAATATAAATTAACAGGCTCTCAAGATGAAGGATATAGAACCTTTCTTTCGTCGTTTCATAAGAATTATGCGGAGAAGAACTTGATGAATTTAAAATTAATGTTATCCAGTAAACGAATGTCAGAACGGGTAAGTGAATTGATGGATACTCATGATATTATTACCAATGAAGATATTATCCAAGCGCTTAGTTTTAAACAATATTTGGATGATAATGCCCGGATTAAATTTGTTATGAGAGAAATTAAAGCTTCTTTATTTGTATGTAATATTATGTTTGCGAAAATTGATGTGTTAAATCCCTTTTTAATTCCGAAAGAAACTATGATTGATACGGAAGACATCATGATCAGCCAAGACTTTTTACCTGAATTAATTCCAGACATATCTTCATGTATTCTAGAAGAAAATACATCACTTACTGAGGACTGTTTTACAGCGTACGATTTTTTTATAAATCGAGTATTAGAAGGAATTAATAACGGTGTAAGAATCGCATCCGGAGGGGAAATTAATTTGGATTTAGATGATACCATTTATAGCACGGGAAATTTATTTGAAATTTAGCTAGATTACAAAAAATAAAAAAAAGGAGCAAAAAGTAAAAAAATTTCATTCAGTTGCTCTTATTTTCGAGCATATTTAGCTTTTTTATAGCGATCATATTTTCTTTTACCAAAACTGATAACTTTTGCTAACATTTCTGACTTTTTAACAGACGTATTAAATTTGGAAGGTTCTTGGATATAACCTTCTTTAAGAGCGTCATTATAGATTTTTACTCCTGTTTTTGTTCTGATGACGGATGTTGTATAACCATCCTGAGATCCTAAACCCCCAAATGAAATATCAGCATAGACATTTGAAAAATCTCTACAAGCAAAACAAGCGGGACGAGCAAAATCATGAATATCTTTAAAATCAATATATAAAGATTTACCATTTTTAAGGGTTATAATTAAATTTTCTTTGATATTTAATTTTTCAACATCACTAAATGAAAATCCAAATTTTTCTTCCATTGTTTCTCGAGCTTTTGCTGTAAATGAAAAATTTAAATTGCAAAACAACCCTAAGGTATACTTCACAATATGAGCTGGTAAAATACTCAATTCCTGCATTTTTCTTATGGACATGATCTGGCAAGGGGTACCGACGACAGCAATTCGCATCGCATCTGAACCAACAACCGCTTTCAATTTTGTTATTGTAGGTACGAAGGAATTATAATTTTCTAACCCTACTACACCCTGAGACAAATCATAATGAGAACCAGCTGCTTCGATCAATTCCTGCTTTGTAGAAGCAAAAAAAGGGACACGATTAAAAGGACCCTCCTTTTTTGACACTATCGCCCCATTTATTAAGTTCTTATCTAATAAATAAGTTAGAATCGCAGTTACCGCTCCTCCATCGGACGCTTGTTTTCTTATTGAATCAGATGTTGCTTGACACGAGGCTATTTTAGCCCAGTTTCCTATAGATGTTTTGTAATTAAACTTTTTATTTAATTCATCATCTAGAACATGAGTTTGGGGACATACTAAATAACAAATCCCACATTTAAGGCAATTATCTTTATTATAATATTTTGGAGGTCCAGAAACCGACATTTCGATAGCCTTGATATCACCTGCCGAGCAAAAACTTACGCAACCACCGCATTCTCCACATATGCCTGGTTCATGTACATCCTTAATTAAATCTTCAAACGATTTTGGGATAACTTCTTCAACCATTTTATTTTACCTTTTTAATTATATAATTATTCTTTACTTTAAATTTAATATTCACTTGGTAATTTTTTAAGTTCTGCTAATGAAAACACAGGACCATCAACACAAACATACTTATTTCCTATATTACACCGCCCACACTTTCCAATTCCACACTTCATTCTCATTTCTAAGGAGTTAAGAATTTGCTCGGGAGTAAATTTCAATTCCTCCAAGACAGCTATAGTCGTTTTAATCATAATTGGAGGGCCACACACCACTGCAACTGCATTATCCGCAGATGGTCCTACCTCCTTAACAATTGGAGCCACAAATCCCACTTTTTCAGTCCAACCCTCCTCTTCACGATCTATCGTTAATACTACATTAATATCATTTCTTTTCTTCCAGTCCTCCAGAACATCTCGATATAATACTTCACCAGAATCTCGGTTGCCATATATTACTGTAATATCTTTATAATCTTGTCTATGTGTCTCATCTAATAAATAAATGACAAGAGAACGCAATGTAGAAAAGGCAAAACCACCACCAATCACTACAATATTTTTCCCTTTCATATCTTCTATTGGCCATCCATTACCGCAAGGCCCTCTAACTCCTACAGTATCACCAATTTCACAATTATGAAAACCAGATGTGACTTCACCCATCTTTTTTATAGTGAATTTGATGGAGCCTTCTTCTGTAGGAGAGGATGCGATTCCTATAGGACATTCTCCTTTCCCAATTAAACTAATCTCTGCAAATTGACCGGGAATATATGCAAAATTGTTATAATCTTCTTCCTTTTTAAATTCCAACTCTATTGTTTTGATATCATTTACTTTATTTTCAGAAACAATACTTTTTACGGTAGTAAGAACAGGAATATAGGGATTAGGCACTTATTTTCTCCGCCTCCTTTTTTTTATTTTCAATTTGGTTTATTTTTTGAATAATGGAGCGTAAATCATTATTCACAGGACATAGTTGAACGCAACGTCCACATCCAACACAGCCTAATACATTATAATTTTCTGGATAATAACTAAACTTATGCATAATTCGATTCCTGCATCGTTCAATACAACTATCCCGGGGATTATGACCACTGGTATGAAGAGTATAAAGGCAAAATTGACACGTATCCCAAATTCTAACACGACGTCCTTTATTATTATATTGGTCGGTTTCATCGATAACGTCAAAACAGGTACAAGTGGGGCATAAAAAGGAACAAGTACCACAGCCCACACAGATTTCGCTAATTTCTTTCCAAATTGGATGGTCAAAGTTCGGATCTAAGACTTTATCGATATGGGATAAATCTAACTTGGTAACAATTGCTTCTTCAGCTTCTTTAGATAGCCTTTCTGCTTGCTTAAGATCATCCTTTTTCGCGTCTTTTAGCCATGAAAATTTCTTGACTAACTCTCTCCCTTTATCACTCACTGCTTCTAAAAGATATTTCTCACCCAAGTCTACAAGGAAAATATCAAAATCAACTTTATTAAATGGATGTCCTTCTATTGAGGTACAAAAACAAGTAGTTCTCGGCGTATTACATCCTATGCCAATTAACGTTGTATTTTGCCGTTTTTTCAAAAAAATCTCATCTGGTGTATCACCAAGCCCGAAAAAGTTTTCTAGCAATATAAAACTATGAGCATCACAAGGTCTTATTCCAAAAATGATATTTTTTTCATTTAAATCTTTTCGATCCTCAATTTCAACCTCTTTACCATCAAGCGTATACTCAAAAAGAACTTCCATCTTTGGAAATAATATTTCTTTTGGAGGAACCTTTGAATTTAAGTAATCAAGGACAATATCTCCAGAATTCAATACTTTTTTAAATGTAATAATACCCTTTTCATTAACTGGGGCATAAAAATTATAATCTTCTGCCAATTCAATATAAAATTTTCCAATTTCATTTTTCATTAATATTTTTTGGTCCATTATACTCACCTAATTAATCCTCCTCTAACATAAAATCTTCCGTATCTTTCATACTAAAGGACATCATAGGAGGTAATTTTTCTTTATTAAGTCCAGAAGTAAAATTATATCTCTCTTTAACAATTTTTTCTAATTTGCGGGTAATGAGATTTAAATCAATACCCATAGGGCATACACTACTGCATGCACCACACGCTACACACCTTCCTGCAAGATGCATGGCACGAATTAAATGAAAGACTATTATATCCGGCAAATCTGTAGTTTTACTAAACCAAACTGGCTTGTTTTGATCTACAAAACATAAATTACAATAACACATCGGACATGCTTCCCTACAGGCATAGCAACGGGTACAAGTTTCTAAAGTTGTTTTAATGTAATCCCATTTTTCTTTTGAAGATTTTGCTTCAAATTCATCTAAATCTGAAAATGAATCTTCTACAGATGATATTTCTTGGCATTCTCCCATACAACTATTCATAAGATCTGGAATTGAAGGCGGAGTTTTTACCTTACATACTTTACATAACTCATTAATATATTGATCAAACGCATATTTTTGTTCGAAGTTCTTTCCTTTCACAATAATATTATCTCCAGAGGCATAAACCTCAAGAATTTCTTTCTCTCCTACTTCTTTTTCAATCTTCTTACGATTAATGATTCCGTTACACGGTATCCCAATCATCTTAATATTTTCAAGATCAATTTGATTTTCAACTGCTAAGTGAATTAGGGCTCTCCCGACGCACCCTTTTGCGACTATCCCTATTTTTAGGTTTCCTTTCTCAGGGTCTACTAATTGTGGTATCCTTGGTACGAGATATTTTGCCAGATTTACATAACAAAGATTATTCCATACTAATTTATCTACTTCTTCTGGTTTTGTAATCATTATAGGTGAGGAACTTAACGGAATAGTCCCCTTTGTATATCCAATTATAACATCCACTTCATGATTAGTAAGTAATTTTAACGCTAAATCTCTCATATCTTTCTCAATTATTTGGTTTTCGGTCTCTATTCCCATTTATCTCACCAGTTCTTTTCAAATTTTTTATTTGGTCCTAGAGCTTTTACGATCTTTGTTGCCTTACGTATAAGCATTGCAAAACGCTCCCCCTCAGCGGCAGAAGCCCACATAAAATTAACCCTACCGGGTTCAATGCCAAAAAACTCTAGTAATTCCTTTAAGATAGCAAATCTTCTTCTAGCAACTAAATTTCCTGTAAGGTAATGACAATCTCCGGGGTGACATCCCGAAATAACCACCCCATCCCATCCATCAGTCAGACTTTTGATAATAAAATAAGGATTTACCCTGCCAGAACAAGGAACTCTTACAATCCGTATGTTAGGAGGATATTGGATTCTACTTACACCCGCTAAATCTGCTCCTGCATAAGAACACCAATTGCATAAGAATGCAATGATTTTGGGTTCCCACTTCTCTTGTGAACTTTTTTCCTGCTGACTTTGTACCGTCATTTTCTTAACACCTCCCCGAAATCATGGCAAATATTTGTTCACCTGTAAATCCTAAGATGTCTATAGCAGCGCATCGGCAATTACCGGAACATGCACCGCATCCTTTGCAGAGCGCCTGGTTTATAGATGCTACTGTTCCAAAGCGTCTATCTTCTACAAGTTCAATTGCATTATATGCACAATTCTCAATACACATTCCACATCCTATACAGCGCGCAATATTCACTCTAGCGGTTTTTCCTTCAGCTTCAATCTCATCTTTCGAAAGAATCGTACACGCTCTTGAAACTGCTGCATTTGCCTGGGAAATAGAATCTTCAATTGGTTTCGGACAATGTGCTAATCCTGCAACGAATACTCCTTCAGTAGCAAAATCGACAGGACGTAATTTCACATGTGCTTCTAAAAAGAAGTTATCATCATTTAGGGGTACTTTAAGCATTTTCGCTAATTCTTCATTATCTTCTCGTTTTGCGTAAATTCCTGCACTTAATACTAATAGATCGGAATTGATGTAAAATTTTTCCTTTTTGGGGGTATTAACTTCTATCTTTAGCTGTGTTCCCATAGATTCCACCCCTGGAGGATTGTCTTCATCATATTCTATGAATATAATTCCTCTCTCTCTT
>RDOE01000132.1 GCA_011364975.1 Promethearchaeota archaeon
CTCCAATTGCAGCGGCACTAGGATACCCATGTCCCACAATCTTTCCAAATACGGATAAATCAGGAGTATAACCATAATAAGCTTGACCACCACCCATATGTAAACGAAATGCACATACTACTTCATCAGAAATAAGAAGTGCTCCATTTTTATGACATATTTCCTCTACTTCCTTATTAAATTCGGGTCTGACAGGTATAGATCCGCTCTCTCCACCCATTGGTTCAATCAATACCGCTGCAATTTTTTTCTTTTCCTTAAATAATTGCTCTAACGCTTGTATATCATTTGGAGGAATTGATTCCGTAAAATCCAACACATTCTTAGGGATTCCGTGGGATTCCATTCTTTTAGTCCCAGGTACATGCATATCATATACTAGTTGATCACTCCAACCATGATAACTACCACCAACTTTTACAATCCATTTTTTACCGGTATATACTCTAGCTAACCTAATAGCAAGCATATCAGCCTCAGTTCCAGATTGTAACCATCGTATAACTTCACATGAAGGAAAATGTTTTTGTAGTTGTTCTGCGGCTAAATATTCATATTCATGAGTGATCCCATGACATGGCCCTATATTTTTAATTACTTCTATAATTTTCTCTGTTAATTCTGGATGATTATGTCCTAAAATTATCGGTCCACCATCCATTAAGTAATCAGTTAGGATAATATTATCAACCGTTTCCATATAACACTCAAAAACACGCTTTGATGCTAATGGAAAAGGAAAATTGAAGGCTAAATTATGTTCTACTCCCCCAGGAATAACCTTAAGAGCTCTTTCATATGCTTTTTTTGACAGAATATGATTTTTTTCATATCTTTCAATAATTCCTCTAAGTTCTCCAGTTTTAAAATGAGTTATAGGATTGGTAACAATATTTTGGATTTTAGCAATTTTCTCTTCGTATTCCATTAAATTTCATCCTTTCATATTTAATCATTACTTATTTTAATCTGATGATGAAAGCATTACATTAAAAATAAGATTTATTATAGAATTTAGTGCTTTACAAAAAAGTAATTTTAATTGTTTATAGGTACGATGATTTTTTTCTCTATTAATGATTCAATAGCATCAATTACTAAATCTTCATTAACTCTATTTAATTTTTGAACAACGTCTAAGAGTTTAAAGGAATTATTTTGAGTTAGAATTAAGAAGATATTTTTCAATACTTGGTTTTGTAGGTTGTTTAGATGATGTTTCTTTTTTATTGAGTCTAAATCCCCCTCTAAATAGTTGATTTTAAATTGATTTTTGTAAAATAATTCGAAATATTCATCAAGATAAGGTGGTATAACTTTTTGATAGAAATTAAGATCATGATCAAAGTGGTTTAATTCACTTTCTATTTCAAAATATAATCTTAATGCGAAATTGAAAAGAATTTGTTTTAATCTTTTTGAGGCCTTTGTCATAATTACAAGTACTACACGTAATTCTTCGATATCTAGAACAAGACAATGAAAGGTTTTTAAATCTAATTCAACAACTTTTTGTTCTTCAATTTTATGTTTAGGTCCCTTTAAAACCTGTTCACCTAGATTTTCATTAGCTAGTTCCTGTCCAATTATAGAGATCGCTTGAATAAATCCAGAAAATAAAACATCCTTATCTTTTAATTGCCTAGAATAGCTATGGGTAAAGATTGCTAATCCACTCGGTTTATGCATAAGTATTAGTGCTTGGATATTGTTTATATCCCTAAATTTTTGAGTTCTTCTTAATAAATAATTTCTCCTCTTTATTTTTCTAGGTATTAAAATATAGGCTCTAAGGCTTAGAAATCCTAATATTAAAATAAGGATAAATAAACAAATTAATATAATTAATAAAAATGGATTAAAAGGTGGCGAATCCTCAAAATATAATATATACGAGATATCAAGATTAACATCATCGATTGATATTTTAATAAGTTTATCTAAAACAAAATTATCAGCGATATAAATTTGAAATGAAAGTGTAATATTAATATCCTTCAATATAAAAGATGTAACATCTATTCCTCCCATATTTAATTCTTGGAAAGTATTATTCATTAAATTTAAATTTAGAGCAATATCACTATAGTAATTATTTATTAAAATTCTCATCTCAGAATTAGGAGTAAGCGAAAGCATCCAATCGGGGTCAATTTTATATTTAAAATTAAGAATTGCAGCAGTAATCTCAACATTATTTCCATTGAGTGAAGCACCTATTTGATTCCAATATATAGAAGTTAATCTATCTATTTTTTTCTCATAAGAAAAAGTTAAATTTACATATTTAATTAACATTTCATCAAAAGTATCCATATCCCAGTAATTAACTACGTTATCTTCAATATGAAGCTTAATTCCTAAAGTAATGGTAAAATGTGAATTATCAGTCCCTAAGACGGAGCTGAGATAAAATTTTAAAACATCTTCAGGAACAGATATCATATTAGTATCATATAAATGGTCTTTGCCTGGAGGACTACCAGATCCGGTTTGCTGCGTTTTGAAATATGCAATTTCATAAACCTTATTTTTTGCCAAATCAGAAATCAAAACATAAAATCTTATATAATCACCGACACTGTAAGTATCCACAGCATAATTGGGACTCAGTCTTGCTAATCTTGAAAAATAATAATCAAAAAATCGATCAAGATTATTATCCACTGTAGCATTTACAATTGATTGAATAGAGGCCGAAGTAATTATATAATCTGAAATATTTTCAGGTAAGGTAACATTATGTTCCCAATGGACACAAGGATCTTGAATAGCATTAATATCCTCAAATTGATGAGAGGCTTTACATCCATAATCTGTTATTTCAACAATATCTGGGAAAATCGGAAAATCTGGATTCTCCACTGCTGTCCAATCTAAAGCAGAGGGAGGATCAGAAATAATTGAAAATGTTTTCTTTTCTCCTAAAATCTCAAAATTAGCGCAACCATTACTAACATTTATCTTTAGATCGGAAGTATCTCCTTCAATGAGAGAATACCAACTCTCTGTCGAGTTATCAAAAGAGGGATTTTCTATCCATTGATCAGTATATTGTTTAGTAGATGAAGTTTTAAGATAAAAAGGCTCATTTTTAATAGTTTTAGTTCTTAATACGGTTGATTCTCCTAAATTATAAATCACGAAATTTGTATTTAAAAAACTCCAAAATACCACTAAAAAAATTAAAACTTTTGATAATCTTTTCCCAATCGAGCATTTATCAGGTTTAAAATTCATTTTATCATACAATAACTATATAAGAGTCTAAAATCAAAAGATTCAGTTTTAAAGTGCCTTAACCTCGTAATGATGATAAAATTTGACAAATTTATATATGATCATTTTCAAGATTTTCAAATTAAGAAAGAGAAATGGATAAAACCATAAAATAAATCTTTATTTAGATTAGGAATCTTAATAATAATTATGTCTAGTTCAAAAAAATACATTTTAGCTTTAGATCATGGTACTGGTGGTCCCAAGGCAGCATTAGTATCGACTCAAGGAGAAGTTGTTGATTGGGCTTTCCAAGAAGTTTCGATACATGTGGAAAAAGGGGGGTGTGTAGAACAAAACCCAGATGAGTGGTGGAATGCCATGATTAAAACCTCTAAGCAACTAATTGATAATGGAATAATAAAAGTTGAGGATATTGTAGGAGTTTGTAATTCAAGCCAGTGGAGCGGTACAGTCGCAATAAATAAGGATGGAGAAATTCTGCATGATTGTATGACATGGATGGATACTCGTGGAGCAGTACAAATTGAGAAATTCTATAAAAGCTTATTTCAGGTTTCTGGTTATTCGTTAAGTAAAATATTAAAATGGATTAAAAGAACTGGAGGGGGTCCATCTCAAAGTGGTAAAGACCCTATAGCTCATATATTATGGCTAAAAGAGAATATGCCCGATACTTATGCAAGCACCTATAAATTTTTAGAGCCACAAGATTATGTGAACTTTAAATTGACGGGGAAAATAGCTGCTTCTTTTGCTTCGATACATATGCATTGGATAACAGATATCAGAAACATAAATGAGATTAAATATTCAAAGAAATTAATGAAGAGTTTAAAAGTCGATCCTCAAAAATTTCCAGATTTAAAACGATCTACAGATGTTTTAGGGCCAATTACAAATGAGTTTGCTAATGCTGTAGGACTTAAAAAAGACACTAAAGTCGTTATGGGTGCTCCAGATCTTCATTCGGCTACAATAGGTTCAGGAGCGGTTAAGGATTATGAGACTCATATATATATAGGAACATCAGATTGGGTATTATGCCATGTTCCATTCAAAAAAACTGATATTTCACATAATATGGCAAGTATACCGTCAGCAATTCAAGGGAGGTATATGATAGCTAATGAACAAGAAATTGCTGGTGGTGCACTACAATACCTACGCGATAATATTCTTTATCATAAAGATGAACTCCTTAGAGAAGAAGCTGTTCCAGATGTCTATAAAATATTTGATCGAATGGTTGAAAATGCTCCAGCTGGCTCAAATGGTCTTATATTTACTCCTTGGTTAATTGGAGAACGAACTCCTGTAGAAAACCATACCATTCGTGGAGGTCTTTACAATTTATCATTGGAGATGAATCGCAGACACTTAATAAGAGCAATATTCGAGGGAGTCGCATATAACGTAAGATGGTTGTTTATGTACGTAGAAAATTTTGTCAAAAAGTGGAGAATAAAAGATGACCCTAATATAAAAAAGTCCGGAATAGTAATTCCCGAATTAAGTATTATTGGTGGAGGCGCTCAAAGTAATGTTTGGTGCCAAATATTTGCGGATGTTCTTAATAGACCAATTAAGCAAGTGAAGAATCCAATTCAGACAAATGCAAGAGGAGCTGCATTTATTGCATCAGTAGGGTTAGGGCTTCTAACGTGGGATGAAATTCCACGGCTAATGGAATATTCCAATGTTTTTAAGCCAAACCAAGATTATAGAGAAACGTATGATAAGCTTTTTAAAGAATACCTTAACATATATGATGCGATGCGAAAAATCTACAAAAGATTAAATAAGTACGCTTAAAAGAATCATTTACTTTTTTCTTTAAATAATCTTTTTTTGTTTTTGTTCCATTATTCAATGTAGATGAAATCTTTTAATGGTGGAATTAAAAATTCGCATCCATCTTTCGTAATTATTATCATTTCTTCTAAAGCGACCATTCCATAATTAGGTGTCTTAATACTTGGCTCAATAGTAAATATCTGTCTTTCCTCTAAAAGAAGGTTAGGAGATTCACCATATCGTTCCCATAAAGGCCCCATAAGTACCCCACCATCATGTGCTTTTAATCCTACTTGATGACCTAAACTATGCTTAAATTCTTCATAACCTCGCATTTTAATGAAATCTCGTACTAACTCATCTACTTCCCATCCACGTAAGCCTGGCTTAATCGAGTCTGCAGCAAGCTGTATCGCTTGAACAATTGTTTCAATAGCATGCTGTAATTCTCTCGGGAGATCTTCTTTTTTTCCAAAAAACCACATTCGTTGCAAATCAGAACAGTAGTCATGATATTTTATTCCAAAATCATTATGAAGCGTGTGACCTTTTTTTGTGTAAATCTTCGGTTGTGGTGTCACATGTCCAAATTCTTTATCTGGTCCAGCATCACACATTGGATTCTGGTGCTTTTGCCATGCATAACCAACATTACATTCTTTAACTAAATCATAAAACATTTTTTGAATCTCTAATTCACTTAAGTCTACTTTTAAGAGAGAACTAATTCTTTTATTTATTTCCTCAGTTAATATACATGCTTTTTTTATGTATTCAAATTCCTTTTTCGTTTTCCTCCCTCTCAATGCCCTAATAATTGCTTCAGCGCTTATAAAGCGGTTTTTGTATTTTTGTAGGATTTCTTCCAATATTAAGTACATCCCATAAGAAAGTCCATCCGCAGAAACATCATTTTTGGAATAATCCAGTGCTATTGTTTTTGGATTGAATCGTTCCATTGTCTGTTGTAATAATTCATTAATACCTAAGGTATATCCAATAACCTCATCCCAAATCTGTTTTTCTTTTTCAGCATTAGCATCAAAATTTCCCACTATTGCGATCTTTTTTAATTTATTATTTTCAATAGCAAAAATAAACGCTGATTGCAAGACTACTGAATTTCCTACTACTAACTCCATGATAGAATCAGGAGTTATATCAGTTTCCCGAGTAAATACTAACCAGCAATCTATCCCATTTTCAGTTAAAATATCAAATATTTGAGCATGCTTTTCTTTAATTATTTCTAATTTCAAATTGATAGATAATTCCGCTTCAGACATTATACTGTACCATTTTTATCTTATAATATTGGTAAAAAAAAGTATTGATTAAATATAAAAATAATATTTGGATAAGAAAGAATTAGAAAAAAAGTTTTTAACCTTTAATCTCTTTTCCTTGTTCTATCTTTTCAAAATCTTTTTCTTGAAGTTCTCTTCTTTGGACCTTTCCAGTCATGGATACAGGCATTTTTCGAATGAACTCTATATATTTTGGAGATTTCCATTTAGCCATATTCTGCATACACCACTCTCTTAGCGCTTCACTAGTAATATCCTTGTCTGCTTTGAACCCCTTCTTCAACGTAACCCATGCTTTCACTGCTTCTCCAGATTGTTCGTCTGGGATTCCAGCAACCGCAACCTCATCAACCATTTCATGATGACCCATAAGATCTTCAACTTCTTTTGGAAATACGGAATGGCCAGAAACTTTAATAAGTGATTTCTTTCTGTCTCGAATTTCAACAAAACCATGTTCATCCATAAACCCAATATCTCCACTGAGAAGCCAACGTTTACCACCCCAATATTTCAAGTTATCTTCTTGCTCTTTTTGTTCACCTAGATATCCAAGCATGATATGCGGTCCGGCAATACAAATCTCCCCTGTATGTTCGACTCCAAAGTTATTTCGCTGCTTAGTACCATCGCAAAATGGACCTGCTTCAAAATTCTCAGGATCAAAAATAGCCCAATCAACACCCGGAATTGGAAGACCCAATTTTCCATTTTTATTTGGACCCCAGAAAGGTGCTGTACTTGTTACAGGAGAAGTTTCTGTTAAGCCATATCCAACACGAATTGGGCAAAATATTTCTTCAAAGGGGATTCTTACATAATCGTGTAATGGTCCAGCTCCAGAGGTTGCGTATCGAAGTTTTTTCCAAAAATCATATTTCTTTTTGTATTCTTCAACCCCAACTTCTTGTACATAATCAGTTAATCTTTTAAATAGCATTTCCACTCCAACATAGATAATTCCTTCAGGTGTATCAAGTTTATTAATTGTTTCAGAAAGAACATCATCTGAGGGTGGCTTTGGAAACAGAAGCATCTGCATTCCAAGCGCAAGTGCCCCATTCATCACACATGTCATCCCAAAGCTATGGAAAAAGGGTATACTCCCGATCGTCATCATTCCGGGCTTTAAGTTAACCCATGGTTTAATCATAAAGAGGTTTGATATCAAATTTACATGACTAAGCATTGCTACTTTAGGTAATCCT
>RDOE01000133.1 GCA_011364975.1 Promethearchaeota archaeon
CGTTAACATTAATAAATAGATATCCTTCAATGGCGAGAATTATTGATGCTGAAATCGAAAAAGACATTTCTAAGCACCTACCCCCTCATATAAGAATCGCCAAGGGAATTAATTTGGTAACTATCTCCCGCGATTTTTATCCATCTTCTTGTTTAAATCACATCCCTGAAGAAGTTCTAACGCATATTTTTCTATCAATGAAAGAAGCAATATTATATTGTATTTTAGAAGCTATAGAAAAAAATTATTACGATATTCCTGTAAGTCCCTTTTTTAATATTGGAGAGAAGGCAGGTGGTTCTCAACCAAGGATTCATAGCCAAGTATACATAGATCTAAATGGTGATGGCCATGGTTCCCGTTTGGAGGGTTATCTAAGAGCTTTTAAAGAAATGGGCGATAATTGTCATCTCTGTGAAACTTCGCATGGTAACACCGATCGTATTATTTTGAAATCTAAATTTTGGACATTTTACACATCAGGCAGTCCTGTAAGGAACTACCATATACGTTTTCATCCCAATGAACATATTCGAAGATTTAGTAACCTAAAGATAAACCAAATAATAGATTTAGCAAGAATTCTTAAAACTATTTTTAACGCGTTAGATAATCTTAAAGTTGAGAAAAATCGAAATATTATTTTTAATTGTTGTCCTTTTGGGTATGATGCGAACTTCCATTTATTTGGGGATATAATCCCTCATGAAATAATTGGAGGTGCTGAAATGGCTGATGATATGCGAGTAGCACGAAAATTACCACATATAGCTGCTGCGGAAATAAGGGAGCATTTAGAAAACTAATTAAAATTAATTTTAAACTACTTAAAGATATATACCAATATTTTGATTTAATAATATTTAAATTACAACTAAAATTAGAATAATATCTGCGATTCGGCATAAATTAATTGATAATAATATGAGGAATTCATTTTGAAAGAATGGTCTGCGATTATCTTAGCTGGTGGAAAGGGAAGTAGGCTTATGCCATTAACGTCCGAAGTTCCAAAACCATTAGTAAAGGTAACTAACAAACCTATGGTAGATTATTCTATCGCCCATCTAATTTATGCAGATATCAAGCATATAATTCTTGCTTTAGCATATAAAGGGAATGAATTAAAAGAATATATACAAAAAGTTTGGACTCAAGATAAATTAGGAGATGTTGAGCTTGAGTGTGTTATTCAAGAAAGTAAAGGAACTGCGGATGCATATAGATTATTACTAAATCGCATAGATTCGGAAAAGATAGTTGTGAGTATGGCGGACATCGTTACCAACCTCCCAATGAAAGAATTTATGCAATTTCATACTGAAAAACAAGGAATTTCTACCATTTCTATGAAAACGAGTGAAAGCCATACAAGTCAATATGGTGTTGTTTTACTGGATAATAATCGAAAGATATACCTTTTTTTAGAGAAACCAGCACCTATGGAGCTTTATTTGAGTAGTATGGCGCAGAGAACGGATCTATTTTTGCACACGAATGTAATTAATACAGGAATATATTGTTTTAATAAAGAGATTGGTGAAATTCTTCATGAGACGAATTTAATGGACTTCGGAGGTGAGGTTTTTCCTTTCCTATTAGAGAATAATTATAATTTATATGGATTTGTAAAAAATTATTATTGGCTCGATTGTGGAAACACTCGTACCTACATTTGGGCAAATTGGGATTTATTAAGGAAATATTCATGGCCAATTACCCCAAATGGAGAGGAATATGATAATGTTTTTGTAATGGGGATTATTAATTCAGGACAAAATGTTTTGATTGAAAAACCTACTTGCTTTGGCGAAAATGTTGAATTAAAGAATAGAGTACAAATTAAATCACTCACATCAATCGGAACAAACGTAAAAATAGGAGAGGATACAATCATCGGAAAAAGCGTAATCTGGGATAATGTAAATATCGGTCCAGGTTGTAACATCAATGAATCTATAGTTTGTAATAATTGTGAAATAGGCGAAAATGTTGTATTACATAATGCTGTGATTGCTCCTAATTGTAGAATTAGTAGTAACATTCAGATTAGGGATAAAACCTTAGATTTAGGACAAAATATATAATATTAAAACAAAATCGAAATATTCTCTAACTTATAAAATATGTTTTATGTAATTAACTTAAAATTCTAATAAGTTTTTCAACTTTAAAGTTAGAATTCTTGCTGGCTTCTAAGTATTTATTATAGTTTTTCAAAATTCCCTCAATTTGCAATTTAACATTAATTTTGATTGATTCAATAGTATTAACAAATTTGGTTATTGAGAGCCATCTTACAAGCTTTTCAAATGATTCAGCATTATACCAGAGGATGTCTTGATATCGATTAAAATTGAGATACTGTTGAACTTCTGGATCCATAAGTACAGCAATGATGCTTTCATTTTCGCTATGTTCCTTTTCTCTTTCTAATTCAGCCCAATTTTGATGGGTTATTAATAACTTTATGAGTGAAATTGAATCTAGAATCTGTTTAGTTTGGTCGGTTGCCAGATTTTGGAGGACAAGTTGAATATATTTAGATAATCGCCATTCATCTAACCAACTTCTAGTTCTCAATTCGTAATTTGACTTAGATACAACTTTTCCTAACAAATGAATTAATTCCCATGAAATTAAAATACCCCATTCGAAAGAGGATGCTGGAAGTAATTCTTTTAAGGGTATTATTAAACTTTTATCAATATTGAGTTTATCTAATTCATTAATGTATTCTAATGACTTCTTTAATTTATTGAGTATAAGATCTTTTATGTTTTCTAATTTCTCGCTACCTTTTGAGTAGTTTTTAATAACATTTAGTAATTTAATTAAAGATGAATCAAGTTCAAGAAAGGTATTTTCACGTTGCTGGTCGTTTAGAAGATTATTGTAAGTTGTTATACTGATGATCTCTTCTATTGGTTGATGAATAGGTCTATAAATGACATCTGTAAGGGTTTCATCTATATTAGGAACACCCTTTCCCCCTAAAAAGTCATACAATTGAGCATAATGAAAAAATTTATTGTCTTGAACAATTCTAAAGTCTGTGAAAACAAATAGCTGATAAGCATGAAGCTCAACATACAAACCTTTATCAATTAAATCTCTATTTCGCCGAATATACTCCAAACCAGACATATAATCCTTAAAAATGCAGTATCCCTCTTTTGTTAAAACTAAACCTTCTGCTAGAGTTTTTTGGACTATTGTTTTATCATCTCCGCTTTTTATTGCATAACCCACGGAGTTTTTAATAAATCCCTTTGTTTCTGCATATTTATTATGATAAATAACTAGTCCACGCTCATCATTAAATTTATTCGAGTAAGCAAACACATCCTCATTTACGATATTTCCTTCCCAGAAATCATATAATAAGAAGTTTTTTACATCTGCAAATAAATATCGTTTTTTCATTATGGGAAAAATTGTCCTTTCATGATGATGGAACAGACCAAGATTAACCTTTTCATTCCAGTAAGCTTTACGATACTCCATTCCATACTTTTCATAAAAACCTTCTAATTGGCCATGTCCGAACATTGGCAATCCTGGCATAGTTATCATCATTCCGCAGATCCCGAAATATTTATCACCATCACCGAATTGTTTAATCGCAGTCTCTTCATCGGGATTATTCATAAAATTTACAAATCTTTTTAATATTTCAGGATCAAATTCTAGCGTATTCTTCATAACAGCTCTATATTTCATGTTATCTTCATCACGTAGCATATTCATAAAGGCAGAATTATAGACTCTGTGCATGCCAAGCGTTCTTACGAAAAAACCTTCAAGCAACCAGAACGCTTCTGCTAATAATAAAGTATCGGGATTTTCCCTATTAATTGTCTCTACTACCTCACGCCAAAATTCCTCAGGAAATGCTTTTAAGAACTCTTCCCTTGTCATCCCATGCTCCGCTCGAGATGGAATGGCCCCTCCAGTACCCGGTTCTGGAAACCAAAGTCGTTGAAAATGCTTTCTCGTGAGAGTCATCGCAGCATCAAATCTGATAATGGGGAACAATCTTGAAACTTCTACTATTTTCTTAATTATATTTTTCCGAACTTCTGAATTTAAAAAGTTAAGCTGAGCAGTATCATTCCAAGGAAAGCTGGTTCCATCATTCCCATGGTAAATATAACGAACATCTCCATTAATATAATCAATCCGTTTAAATGTCACTGCTGCATCTGTACGAGAAAAATATTTATCTTCTATAAAAATTCCTATATTAGAACTTCCGGATAAATTTTCACCAGAATATGTATATGATGGATATGGTGGATAAGGCAGCGAAATATACCAATCTGGATGGTCTATTATCCATTTTGAAACAATTCCTGTATGGTTTGGTACCATATCGCTAGCAAGTCTTATACCTTTTGACCAAGCTCTTTTTTTTAAATCATTAAAGGAGTCTAGCCCACCTAGATCTTGAGATATTGTATAATCATAAATTGAATAGGCACTGGCTTCCGCTTCAGGATTTCCACACCAACGCTTAATTGTTTTTGAAGCTTGACTTCGATCCCAAATTCCTATAATCCAAATTGCATTAAAACCCCAATTTTTTAATGAATTTAATTCCTCATCTGGAATTTCATGCAAATTCCTAATAGGACGATTATACTTTTTTGAGAGTTGATCTAACCACACATAAATATTTTTGGAAATCATCACAGTTTTTGGCATCCAGTCTTTATCCGGTGTGAAATTTTCTGTTTCGAAGAGATCATATTCCAATATTTTAGATTCTCCAGGACCTAAACCTCTCATCATTTCTTCTTCTCTTATTAGATCTAATGCTAATAAGATTCGGTATGTATATTCTCCTAAAATGTCACTCCAATGTTCTTGGATATATTCTAATTGAGCTTTAATCGAATATGGATGTTTAACAAAAGGCTCCATTAGAAAGTCTATTAAATTTTGATTTTTCGATTCAAGAATTATTTCTTTTTCAAAATAATCAACAATTTCATCAACAATTTCTTTATAAGCAGTATTTTTTTCTAATAATGAATCGTCAAATAATTCAATGAAAGGTGAAAAAGCGGGATTATTGTTTTGAAGCCATAGGTTAATAAATTCATTTAAAAAATTATCCTTGTTTTTCTCATCTGAAGTTTGAGTTTTAAGGTACTTTTCAACATCAATCCCTTCTTTATAAACACTTTCTGGAGGAAATTCTTCAAATAATACAGATGTAGCTTTATTAATTTCCTCTATTCCTATCTTTTTAGTTAAATTTTTAGACAGATTTTCTAAAAAATCAGGTTTTTCCTGTAAATTAGTATAAAATTCAATAATATAATTGTTTATTTCACTCAATAATGCTACTGCATTAAATTGACTAATGCTAATTGCAAGCTCTGGAAAATTAACAAGATTTTTCCGTTGATTAATTTTTTGGACAAATAGACGAATAGAATAAACATCTCCTCCAAAAAGGATATCACCTCTTTCAGAAAATTTAAAATCATCAAATTGATATTGATTCCTTGCTTTTCTAGAAATCTTCATTTATAAAACTCATTAATTTAATTATAATTGAAATTAAAAATTCAGTTTTTATAAAACTTAAATTGCATTTTTTTTAGAGAATATTTATTATAATAAGAAGAAATATCTTAATAGTTTTAATATACAATCGAAATTCTTAACATAAATAAACAATTAAAAATTTAACTTTTGTTTAGTTATATAAATTATATTATCCAATAAGAGAAATTGAATGAAATTATATGTCTCGAATCCAAAATCTTGATCATCTCTATAAAAATGGTCGGATTATAGGGAAGGCAAATTATATCTTTACACCAGAGATTGCTAGTTCAATAGGTGCAATACACGGAAGTATGGTTAACACTGATGAGACGGTAGTTATAGGTCGGGATTATCATAATGATAGTCGGATGTTGAAACGAGCTTATACTTCTGGAGTAATGAGTACAGGAGTTAGTGTTTTGAATTTATCCGACTGCACGTACCCTTTACTACAATTTACAATAAGAAGATTTGGAGCAAGTGGGGGATCATATTTTTCAGGTGGACATCTCTATAGTGAAGATGTAGGAGTAAGATTTGTGGATGCAGGGGGGATTGAATTTTCTCCTCTAGACATTAAAAAAATTATAGAATCTTATAATTCTTATCCAAAACAGATTAGAAGAGTTGAACCACGACGTATTGGGCAAATTATTGCAATACCCCAAACTCAAGACGTTTATATTAAATCATTAGAGCAGTTTGTGGATAAAAAGTCGATTAGTAGCGCTAATTTAAAAATTGTAGTTGATTGTTCGTTTGGTCCAACTGGAAAGATAACTCCTTTGCTTGTAAATGAAATAGGAGTTGAAATAATTGCATTAAATACTCATTATCGCGAAAGATCAGATGTACCGGTACCTAGCATTAATACAATTAAAAATACCGCAGAAATTGTTAAAGCATCACAGAGTCATCTAGGAGTTTGTTTCGATGTAGATGGTTCTCGAATCCTAGTAGTGGACGAAAATGGTTTAGAAATAAATTATGAAGATTTATTTATGTTATTTGTTGCTTATGATAAGAAAATTCAAAATTCTAAACCAAGCACAATTATAACTACCCCCTCAATTTCTCCAGTTGTAAAAGAATTTATTGAGGATTCTGGATTTCCAGTTAAGCTCATCCAAAACGATCCTGGTGAGATTTCAAGGCAAATACGTGAAGAACGGGCGTGTTTTGCAGCAGCTGATACATTAAAGTATTACTTTCCCTCTTATGCACCGTTCTCTGATGGAAACTTTATACTGCTCAAAATCTTAGAAATAATGACTGAACAAAAAGATCTGATAAGCTCATTAACGCGAGGATTCCCCAAAGGAATAAAAGTTAATCGTTCAATTCCTGTTTCAGATAAGATTGTTGAAACAATTCATAATCGCCTAATTGATTTTGCTGAGGAACATGGATTCAAATATCAAGATATTATCAACGAATTGAAAATTATTGGGGATGGTGTTTATGTCAATATTAAAGTGGCATTGAATCGTAATGCGTTAATATTATCTGCTGAATCAGAAGATAAAACAAAATCAGATGAAATTATGAAAGAGCTATCAAAAATTATCTCAAAATTAAAGTAATTCCAACTAAATTTCGATTGAGTACTAATTTATTTAAAGTGCTTTTTTATAGCCATTAAACATTTAAAATAGAATATCAATATATAATTAATAATGAAAATATATTTATTCCAGAGGAAGTAATTATCGTGGCATTATTAGATATAAATTCTATAATAGTTTTAGTTACTCTATTTGTTATATTCGGCATCTTTCTATTTTTTGATTTATTCAAGAGAAATGAGAAATATGGGTATTTAGCATATCTTGTTGCGTTAATTCCGGGTAATTTCTTGTGGTTTTTAAATTTTGATGTTCTAGGAATATATTTAATACTCTTCATTCTATGGGATATATGCTTGCTGCGCGATCTCTATGGAGTGACTTCAGAAAA
>RDOE01000013.1 GCA_011364975.1 Promethearchaeota archaeon
TTGAAGAGATTTCAAAATTCCACGAAGAAGAACTAAAAGTATCTAAATATGGTGAATATAAAACTTATTTGGGTACTCTTGTATACGATGCATACACTCAGGAGGGAATAACGAACAAATAATGGACTCTTGCTTTGAGAAGTTTCAATGATTTGTATTGTAAGTACAACTTAGAATTAATTAAGTTTTATTTAAACTAAATTCCAAAATTTCAACTAGATGGAATATAATTTGGTATTTTTTGTTCCAAAATATATTCATTTAAGTACAAAATTTTGGAGTTTTATTGATATTAAATTTTTTTAAAAATTATAATTTCGTCTCTAATATTCAACTCTTTTTAATTAAGAACTAAAATCCTTGATATCAATTTTTTCCATATTAGTGAACATGCTCTTAATAGTGCCCCAATTTATATTATAATTAATAATAAGTATTTTTAAAAAAATGGTGATAAGATATTATAAAATCTGAAACGATTACTAATAATGAAAATTCAATAGCAATTGAAGTTAAAGATTTAAGGAAAACTTATTCAGGGAAGAAAACCATTAAGGATGTTAAAGCTGTTGATGGAATTTCTTTTTATGTTAAAAGAGGAGAACTTTTTGGACTTTTAGGACCTAATGGAGCCGGGAAAACAACTACAATAAACATATTATGTGGTTTATTAAAACCTACAGAAGGCACTACTTTAGTTGGTGGATATGATGTAAGGAAGAAACTTAATAAAGTTAAGGAATTAATTAGTATATGCCCACAAGAAGCTGCTGTATTTCCATTTCTAACGGGTAGAGAGAATATAGAATATTTCGGGAACATGCACTTGATGTCTAAAGAAAAAATAAACGAGCGAGCAGAAGAATTATTAAAGTTAATAGGTTTGTTCGACGCAAGTGAACGAAAAGCAAAAGGATATAGCGGAGGAATGCTAAGACAGTTAAATTTGATAGTTGCGTTAATTAACGAGCCTAGGATACTCTTTTTAGATGAGCCAACGGTGGGAATGGATCCTCGAGTTCGAAGAACTACATGGGACTTTATTAATTCTCTAAAAAGTCAAGATAGAACTATTATTTTAACAACCCATTATATTGAAGAAGCAGAAGTTCTCTGTGACAGAGTTGCGATAATTGATTATGGGAAACTAGTAGCACTGGATACTCCTAAGAAATTAATGGAAGAACATCAAGCTAAAAATTTAGAGGAAGTATTTTTGAAAATTACAGGAAGAAGGATTTTGGAGGGGATATAAAGATGAAGATACAAAGAATTCTAACAGTTTTTAGAATGGAAATGAAAAAGCTGATAAGGACACCAATGTATTTGTTTTTCTCGTTGTTTTTCGTGGCAATGCTTGTTATAATATTCGGATTCGCATTAGGTAATTACTATGGATGGGGACCTGATGCATATGGAACTCCAAGAAGTATTTTTGAACACATGGTTCCAGGTTTGTTTGCTTACTCAGGAATCATGACAATTTTTACTTTTGCTTCCGCTGTTACAGGAGATCGTGATACTGGAGTGCAAAGAAGAATGAAAGCAACCCCCATAACCTCTGGGGAGGTAATATTGGGACAAATGTTCGCATATACAATTGTACCACTACTTCAAACAGCTATAATATTAATTGTGGCGCTTCTCATGGGTTTTCATCCCATAATTACTGTTGGAGGGGTAGTAATGGTATTTGTTTTCATGATCTTTCTGAGTTTTTGCTCGGTAGGTTTTGGATTGATTAGTGCTTCGATTGCTAAAGATGCTAGATCTGCAGGCAGTTTAGCTTTTATCTTTATCGTTCCACAACAGTTATTTGGATCTTTCATTTACATGGGAGAAGGAACAAGAGTTATTGCGTATTACATGCCAAGTCAATATGTTACTGAACCGATATATCGAATTTTCTTTGGTGGTACTCTTACAGATATTTTTATTTGGATTCAGCTTGGGATACTTGTATTAATAACCTTTATTGTCTATCTAATCGGCTTAAAATTGTACGATAGGTAATTCCTATCATTTTTTTTATTTAAATGAAATCTGGTGTAGTTAAGTGAAATTATGGATAATTTATAATGATGGTATTGGATTTTCAAAGATAATTGCTGAGATGCTTCAAGATCGCCTTGAAGACTACATCGATGCGTCCGTTGGAAATGCAAAAAGGCT
The DNA here is from genome assembly GCA_011364975.1 of Promethearchaeota archaeon. Lineage (GTDB taxonomy): Archaea > Asgardarchaeota > Lokiarchaeia > Sigyniarchaeales > SOKP01 > SOKP01. The sequence continues at coordinate 2,173 of RDOE01000013.1, forward strand.
TGATCCCGACTTTTTAATCGAAGAAAAGTTAGATTATTTAATAATCGGAGATGTGATAAAGGAAGAAGTCCCAAGTTTAGAACTTCAAAGGTGGTTACTTAAATTTGGGGAAATTTCAAATAGTAGAGACTTTGTTCTGAGATGTGTATCAGGTTTTTGTGTGACAACTCCTAATATTACAGTTCAGCCTCTATGGATAAAGTTTCTTGAAGAAAATGTAAAAACTGAGATGATTTTTCCACCATTATTACATTTAAAGTTAAATTTGAAAAATTTAACGTTAGAAAACGGAACTTTAGATCTAGTTAAAAAATATTCCGATGACATCATTGAATATTATATTAATAATGAAAAAGGAAATGATTAAATAATAGGGTGTCGAAAGAAAAAGTTATGGAACATAATACAAAAAAAATCATTGAAACAGAGAACCTTAGAAAATTAATAGAAAGGTTAGAAATTGATATTTATGGTATAGCAGATATGCGCTTATTAAAGGAAATGAAAACTGGAATTCCTACAGATTTAGAAAAAATCGTAAATATCTTTCCATATGCTATCGTTTTAGGTGCTCAATACGGAAAGCTAGGGAAAAAAGCCTCTGGTGGTAAAACTGCATTATTCTTAGAAGAAGCTGCGTTTTCTATAATGGAATACTTAGAAGATAAAGGTTATAGGCAACTTATTATCCATACTGAAGATGAATTCGATCCTATCAATCGATTAGGATTTATATCTCTTAAAATTCTAGCCAAAGCAGCAGGACTTGGCTGGCAAGGTAGATCATTATTAATTATTTCTCCAGAATATGGCCCTTTGCATCGATTAATAGCAATTCTAACAGATTTACCTTTCCAGGTAAATCATATAATTAAAAATGATTGTGGGGATTGTCGAAAATGTATCGAAGCTTGTCCTCAAAGTGCGCTAATATTTGTTAAATTCAGCGATCATCCCTTGAATAGGGAAGATGTCTTAGATATTCGTAAATGTTTAGGAGATGATGGATGTTTGGTATGTCTTTTAGCGTGTCCTTGGCTAAAAAAGTTTTAATAAATATAAAAAATAAAAAAAATGACTATTGAAGATTATCCTTTAGATCCATAAAATAATCCAAGGATTCTGGATTTCTTAACGCACCTCTATTCGCTACAGACATTCCTCTTAGAATTTTCGTAACAGCAATTTCCACTTTCTTACCTGAAAATGTGTAGGGTATTCCGTCGATAGGAACTTGAAGAATTTTTGAGGGAACATGTCTGGGAGATGTTTTTGCCCTAATAGTTTTCTTTATTGTTTCTTCAAGCTCATCCGATAATTTAAGATTTTCATTCAATTGCACAAATAATAATATTTCTATGTTCCCTTGATTATCAGGAAGTCCAATTGCTAAACTATCAGTTACTTCCGGGAGTTGTTCTACTACATTGTAAATTTCTGATGTACCAATTCTCACACCTGATGGTTTTAAAGTAGCATCAGAGCGACCCAAAAAAGTAATTCCCCCTGTATTACTATGTTCGATAATCCAATCGCCATGTCGCCATACATTAATTCCTTGATCTTTATAAAAGTCAAAGTAGGCAGTTGTATATTTAGTCATAATATCATCATCACCCCAGAAATAAATCGGCATTGAGGGGGAAGGAGCTTCACATACCAATTCTGCTTCTATATCTTTTACTGGTTTGCCCTCTTCATCGTAGGCTTGTACTTTCATAGCTAAGGCTTTACCTTGTAATTCCCCTGAATATACTGGGAGTATTGGAAGCGCTGTAGCAAAGCATCCATTTATATCCGTTCCTCCTGAAATGGAATTAAGATATAAATCTTCCTTAATTTCCTTATAGACCCACTCAAATCCTTCAGGACTCAAAGTACTTGCTGTTTGAGAAATTTCTCTTAAAGAACTTAAATTATACTTTTCTTTTGGTTTTAAGTTTTGACCCATTAAATAATGTAAATAAGTCGCTGAAACTCCAAAAACTGTTACTTTAAATTTTTCAATAAGCTCAAACATTCTTAATGGATCTGGATAAAGTGGATTACCATCATAAAGAAGTATTGTTGCGCCTACAGCTAATGAGCTAATGAGCCAATTCCACATCATCCATGAGGGTGCAGTAATATAATTAATAATATCATTACGCTTTAAATCAGTAAATAAGATAAGTTCCTTTAAATGATTGATAAGAACTCCTCCTCCACTCTGAACCATACATTTTGGAATTCCCGTAGTTCCACTTGAGAACATAATATAAACGGGATGATTAAAATCGACTTGCTCGAAGTGTGGCTTAACATCTTCCTTGGAGATAAAATCCTCCCAATGTACCGCTTTAGGTAAATTACTTATGTCAGGTTTAGTTTCAGATACATATTGGACGACTATAACTTTTTCTATGGAAGGAATTGCCTCCACTACAGCTTTTGCGTTAGAAATAATATTAAATACCTTATCTCTGTAGTAATATCCATCAACTGTGAATAGTACTTTTGGCTTAATTTGACTAAATCTATCAATCACAGCACTGGATTGAAGTTCAGCTCCACATGAGGCCCAAATTGCACCTATACTAGTTGTTGCAAGCATTGCGATTGGGGTTTCAATTAGGTTTGGGATATAGGACACTACTCTATCTCCTTTTTTAACACCCATATCACGAAGTGATTTTGCTAATTTTGCTACAGCAATATTCAATTCCTTATAGGTCATTCGAGCAGTTTTCATTGATTCTCCTTGGAAAATAAAAGCTAATTGATTATCATTATATTTTAAAAGGTTTTGAGCAAAATTCAATTTGGCATCTGGAAACCATTGTGTCCCGGGAAATTTATTCAAATCATCTACAACCTTAGTATATTTTTTTGATGAAATTATGTTTCCAAATTCCCACATCGCAGCCCAAAAATCTTCAATTTTTTCCACAGACCATTTGTATAGCTCCTTACCACCTTTAATTTTTAACTTATATTTCTTATTCACAAAATCTATAAACTTAGTAGCTTCTGCATTTTTAATCCATTCTTTTGACGGTTCCCATAATTTTTTTCTAATTTCTGAGATAATAAACGCCTTTTTTATTTTATTTTTTAATGTATTGTATTAATTTCGGATAAATTTTAAAATTAAATATTTTCATTTTAGCTTTTTGCTGAATTTAATATTTCTTTTTGAAAAATTATACCAAAAATTTAATATTATAATCGTTTAAATGATCTTTTTCTTTCATAAATTGCTCAGAATATTAATTTGATAAATTTCGTTATCCTAAAAATAATCTTTTTTGTCAATTGTAATTCGAATAATATTAAGATATCAATTAATAATCATGCTATATTTTATTTTATATAGGAAAGTAAAATTAGGAATGGGTGATAAAATTGGAAATGAAAATATTAAAAGAAGGAACAGGAGAGATTTTTTGTAAAAATACCCCTTCTGAAGTTCGTAAATGGACAAGAGAGAATAAGATAAGGGCTCTAAAAGATAAACGCATGAGAATTAAAGACGCCGTCAAGAAGTTCATTAAGGATGGGGATTATTTGGCTATCGGTGGGTTTGGGCATATTAGAATTCCTATGGCAATAATATATGAAATTGTTCGTCAAAAAATTAAGAATTTATCCGTTGCAGGGCATACTGCTGTTCAAGATATAGATGTATTAATGGCTGGAGGATGCGTTTCTGCAGTTGATATTGCTTATGTAGTTGGATTTGAATTAAGAGGGCTATCTGGAGTTCAGAGAAGGCTGTTTGAGAGTGGTCAAGTTAAAAAGGCAGATTATACTAATGGGGCAATGTCATATCGATTAAGAGCAGGAGCACAGGGAATTCCATTTATCCCTGTAAAAGTTATGCTCGGCACAGATACTATGATGCATTCTCCAGGAAAAGTGGTGAAATGCCCTTTTACGGGAGAAAAGGTATTATTACTACCATCTTTAAATCCTGATGTATGTATATTACATGCACATCGAGCAGATATGTACGGAAATGTTCAAATTGATGGTCATATTGTTAAAGATGATTTACAGGCGAGAGCGTCTAAAAGAGTAATAGTAACATGTGAAGAACTAGTTAGTACAGAGAAAATTAGAGCAGAACCTGGCAGGACGATAATACCTTTTTTTATGGTGGATGCAGTAATTGAACAACCATGGGGTTCACATCCTGGAAATATGCCTTATAAGTACTATTTTGATCATGAATTTACTGAAAATTATTTGACTGCGGGGAGAGATGATAATCTTAAAGTGATTGAAGCATGGTTAGATGAGTGGATTTATAATCTTGAAGACTTTGATGAATATTTAACTAAGTTAGGTGCTAAGAGGTTATACAATCTTAGAGATCTTGAATTTTTAAGGCCACCTGTGAGGTGAAATGGAAAAATGGATAAGAAGAAATACACTTTAAGAGAATTAATGGCTGTAGTAGCCGCAAGACAGCTAGAGGATGGGAAATCAGTTGCTGTTGGAACAGGTTTACCTTTAGTTGCGGCAATGCTTGCTCAACAAACCCATGCTCCCAATTTAGTTATATTTTTTGAAGCAGGAGGAATCGCACCTCAATTACCAATTCTTCCAATTTCAGTAGGAGATTCAAGAACAATTCATAATGCATTATGTACTACTACTTTAATTGATATTATGGATAATATGCGCAGGGGATTTATAGATTATGCATTCTTAGGGGGGGCTCAAATAGACAAGTTTGGCAATTTAAACTCTACAATGATTGGTAACGATTATGAAAAACCTAAAGTGCGGTTTCCTGGTTCAGGAGGGGCAAATGATTTTGGATCACTTGCCTGGGAGACTCTTATTATAATGGATCGTCATAGTCCGCGTAGATTCATAGAAAATGTAGACTTTATTACTACTCCAGGATATTTATATGGACCGGGAGCTCGTGAAGAGGAAGGTTTATCAGAAGATACTGGACCATCGAAAGTGATAACAGATTTAGGTTTAATGGATTTTGAACCCCACACTAAAAGAATGCGATTAATTGCTACTCATCCAGGAATATCTGTTGATGATGTAATTAAAGCTACTGGTTTTGAACTTCTAATTGCCGATGAAGTAGGAACCACAACACCTCCCTCTCCTGAAGATTTACGGATTTTACATGAAGTAATTGATCCTCAAGGTTTTGTGTTCAAAAAATAATCTCTTTTTTTATTTTAATTTTTTCTTCCTTCAAGTAATTTTCCCTTAAATCTTACATATTTACACACCTTAGCTAAGGCATTTACAGGGCGATCCCATAATTTAAATAAATTAAAACCATTTTCTCTAAGGCGTTTAGACCACGGACTGTTGAATGGCATAGGACTAACATGTAAAATGGGAACACTATACTTTTTTGAATTCTCAACTGTAGGTTGCACGAGTTTTTTTGCTAAAGAATCCATAATTTCATCAGGTTGATGACCAAACTCAGCATTCTTAGCGATTTGATCATACTTAAGATAATCATCCATAACATCTTGAAATCCTACTACGCCATATTGTATTATTGCATCTATTTCTCCAGATTTCATCAATATTTCGGGTATTGTGATATAAAAGTAAGGAAGATTCATATCAAAAGCACAATCAATAGGATTTCTGTAACTTGCATTTGCTGGGAGCATCTCTTTTAATTCCATTTGGAGCGAATTTGATAATTCAGGTACAATCATTCCTTTTTTTTCGGCATTGTTTGCAATCATAGCACCGGGACCGCCAGAATTAGTAATGATACCTACTCGGTTTCCTTTGGGTAAAATTCCTCTTGAAAGAATTAACGCAATATCCAAAAATTCTTGTACATATTCTGTGCTTATAATTCCTGTCTCTCTAAACAAAGCATCATATATTCTAGTATCTCCTGAAAGAGAACCAGTATGACTCTGTAATGCACGATTTCCTGCTTTTGAACCACCAACATAAATTGCAATGATAGGTTTATTGGGGCTAGTTTTCTTGGCTAATTCTAAGAATTTTCTTCCACGTTTCAATTCTTCGATATAGAGTCCTATAACATGCGTATCTGGATCATCTTTATAGTATTCTAAACAATCAACAATGTCAATATTAGCTTCATTTCCTACAGAAAGAGATTTACTTAACCCTAAATCAATATTTTTTGGATCAAACCAAATATGACTGGAAAGAGTACCACTCTGTGAAGCGATTGAGAAATTTCCTTTCTTTAAAATCTCCCAAATAGCGGTATTGAAAGCTTGATTTTCATTTCCATTCCTATACCAATTATTAAAAACTCCTAAACAGTTAGGTCCAATAAATCTCATACGATACTTATCTGCTATTTGGCATATTTCCTCTGTTAATGTATTCTTTCTATCATCAAGCAACTCTCTGAAACCTCCAGAAATTAAAATTATTCTTTTCACTCCTTTTTCACCGCATTCTTTGAAAATTTGAGGTACGATTTTTGCTGGCAATACAATAACAACGAGATCTGGAACTTCTGGTATGTCTGCAATCGTTTTATATGCTTTATACCCCATAACTGATTCTAGTTCTAAATGAATAGGATATATGTGACCATCATATCCAGATTTAATCAAATTCATAATCTGAATTGCTGCGAGAGATCCGCCTTTATTGTTTGCTCCATAAAATGCAACGCTTTTAGGATTCAAGAAATGATATAAGAAATGTTTTTCAGTCATATTTTTCACTTATTTTTAAAAAGATTTCATCACTTTAAAATATAAATATATATGAAATAGAATAATTATGTCAAAGATATTTGATGGGTTAAGAATATTAGATTTATCACAATTTATTTCCGGACCATGGGCATCGACTTTTTTCTCAGACCAAGGAGCAGAAGTTATCAAGGTAGAAATTTGAATTCATATCGAGTTCTTTACTATACCCACCACCATTCGGTGAAAGCTTCCGCTATTTTGTTCTTTTTGATAAAACCATGTTTCCTTTATTTTCTATATTAAATAAAGGGAAAAAGTCAATCTCTTTAGATTTGAGAAAGAATGAGGCTAACGAAATTTTTAAGAAGTTGGTAAAGAAATCAGATGTAATTCTAGAGAATTTTGTAAAGGGCACCATGGAAAAATGGGGCCTTGGCTATGATATTCTAAAAGAAATCAATCCAAAACTGATTTATGCAAAAATTTCTGGTTTTGGAAATGAAGGTTTAGACGCTTATACCAGTAAAACTGCATTTGATATCATAATACAAGCGGAATCGGGTATTTTAGATGCCTTAGGGTTTACTGAAGGACCTCCAAGACTACCAATTGGAGATTATACTGCAGGACATATTGCAGCAATAGGGATAAGTCAAGCGCTTTATCATAGAGAAAAAACTTCTAAAGGACAATTTATCGATATTTCGATGCATGATGTAATGGCATCCATCAATATAAGGGCACAAGCTCGTGAATTTGTTTCCCTTTCAAAGAATCTTGACATAGGGAGTAAATTCCTGCCTGTGTATAATCAATATAATACTAAAGATGGAAAAAGGTTGGTTTTAACAACGTTAACAGAGAAACAATGGAAAAGATTATGTAATGAAGTTTTAAAAAAACCTGAACTCTTGAAGGATAAGCGATTCGACAATATGATTAAAAGATTCTCCTATGTGGACGAATTAGATGACATTGTTAAAACTTGGTCTGAATCTTTAACAATAGATGATGCTATAGAGAAATTGGAAGCGGTGAGAATTCCTTGTGGGAAAGTGTTAACTCTAAATGAAGTTTATCAACATTCAAATCTTAAAGCCAGGGGAATGCTATATGATCAATTTAATTTTTCTAAATGGGGTGTTGAAAAAGCGACTATTCCTGGGCCATTAATAAAGTTCTCAGAAACCGGGGGCACGGTTGAGAGTATTGGTCCAGAATTTGGGGCAAATAATAGGGAGATATATATTGATTTACTTGGTTATACTGAAGAAAACTTAAAGAAATTTACACGAGAAAAAATAATTTAGAGAGAATAATTCTGAGTTAATGGACTTCAATTTATTTAAATAACTAAAATTATTAATGATCTCACATTTTAAAGCCTAAAATATAGAAAGGAATTTTGATGAGTAAAGTTTTAATCTTATATGGGACGAGGTATGGTGCGACAAAAGAAATTTCAGATGAAATCGAAAAGGTTATTAAAGATAATGGAATAACCACTGAAAGTTATGACTTGAAAGAAGTTAATTCGAAAAATATTCCACCATTAGACCAATATGATGGAATATTAATCGGCACAGGAATTAAAATGGGTATGTGGACAAAGAAAGTAAAAAGTTTTGTTCAAAAGAGAAAGGCTGAACTAAAAAAAATGCAGGCATCATTGGGTTTCTATGTTTGCTGCGGAGAAGCAAAAAATGACGTTAGTAAAGCTATAGAAAAATATATAACTCCGAAATTAGAGAAAGTGGGAATCCAGTCTACATTAATCAACGCCTTCGGTGGAGCATACGATTTAAGGGATGGATCTCTTGTAACAGGAATGACCCGAAAAATTGTGATCGGAATTATGAAAGAGGAGGAAGGAATCGAGAATCCTGAAGGGAAATTGTATGATTACCGAGATTGGGAAAAAATCAGAGATTTTGCAAATCAATTTGTCGAAGGGTTGAAGAAATAATCATAAAAAGGATAAATTTTATGATTTTTTGGGAAAAAAAACGAACGGACTAAAATCACATATAATATAAACTATACCTATAAGAATTTGAAAATATTTTTTAACACATACACATTAATTAAAAAAAACAACCTCAAGGATTAATCATGAGTAATGAAGAAAAGAAAAAAGAAGAGAAACTATTGGATAAATTAAATAATGCCTTTGTTGATTTCGTAGGTAATGCATTCGGTGAATCAGGTCGCGATTTCATCGAAGATACATCTGAAAAGATTAAAGAGTTTTCGTCTTCCTCAATTAAACAATTCATGGGATTTGCAGATAATGTTCTTGAAAACCTCAAATTAAATGAAAATGAGCAGGTTATGAAAGCTCGAGACAGTGTGGAAGATCTTCTCAAACAAATGGGCTTACTCGAGGAAGATGAAGAGGATTTCTAATTAAAAATTACTTAATTAATTTTTTTACTATTATTTTTCTTACCTTTTATATATTAGAAAGAAAACTAAAATAGAAGATTAAAATGCATTTTTGCTTTTTAAAAAGGATTTGATTTCTTCTGTTGTGGCATTGAATAATTCAGAAATAACTGTTAATGATATATCTTCATCCATTCCTAATTTTCGATAATCTTCATATAATTTTATCCAGGTTTCTTTAGCACTGTACTTATCAGGATGTTTCTTCTGGACGTGTTCCCAGTAAGGATGCTGCAACTCTATTCCACAATAAGGACAGAATCGAGATTCTTCTTCAGACATTGTGTGACCACTTTTATTTAGTATAAAACTTTTATTCAATAATTTTAATAAAATACTATTTGTTTAAAAAATTATGAATTTCTAAAATATAAATGAATTTTTATTATGGATAAGAATGATTTTAGAGTTTTGGCTTTTGATATTGGGGCGAGTTCTGGAAGAGCTATAGTTGGGACATTTGTTGATAATCAATTAAAATTAGATGAATTGTATCGCTTTCCAAATGAAGGTGTTCGTATTTTTGATTCCTTTTATTGGGACATATTAAAAATATTTCAAGAGATCAAGAAATCTCTTTCTTTATATGTTAATACCTATGGCAGTCAGCTTGATAGCATAGGGATTGATACATGGGGAGTTGATTTTGTCCTATTGGATGAGAACGACGAAATAATTGGTCCAGTATATCACTATAGAGATAAAAGAACCGAAGGTATTATGGAGCATCTTTTAAAAAAAGTTCCGAAAGAAGTCATTTTTGAACAAACTGGAATTCAATTCATGCCTATTAATAGTTCGATTCAATTATATTCAATAGTTTTAAATAATCCCGAAAAACTAAACTTAGTAAAATCATTTTTAATGATTCCAGATTACCTTAATTTTTTGTTGACAAAAGTTAAAGCATCTGAATATTCGATTGCAACAACATCTCAATTATTTAATCCTATAAAAAAGAGTTGGGCATATGAAATTATTCAGAAAATGAATCTTAACCCTACTTGGTTTCAAAAAATTGTATTTCCAGGTACGATTATTAAAGAACTATATGAAAGTGTTGCTAATGAGGTCAAATTAGACAAAGATACAAAAGTTACGAATCCTTTATGTCATGATACTGGTTCGGCTGTTGCTGCTGTGCCCGTAGATATGAAGAAGTATAAACGAGGTGATTGGGCGTATATCAGTTCTGGTACATGGAGTTTATTGGGTGTAGAACTTGAAAAACCATTGATTAATAATAAAACTTTGGAATATAATTTCACAAATGAGGGCGGAATAGAAGGTACCATTAGATTATTAAAAAATATAAGTGGTTTATGGCTTATTCAAGAATGTAGGCGTTTATGGAATCGTGAGGGCGTGAAATTTACCTGGGAAGAGATTGAAGAAAAAGCATTAAACAGTCAACCGTTTGAATATTTTATAAACACTGATGATCCTGTATTTTTAAATCCTCCTAACATGATCAAAGCTATTCAGGATTATTGCAGAAATAGAGGTCAAGAAGTACCCAAAACCATAGGTGAGGTCTCTCGTGCTGTTTTAGAAGGATTAGCTTTTAGATATCGCTTTACTTTTGATAAATTAGAAGAAATTTTAGGGCAAAAATCAAAAATCCTATATATTATTGGAGGAGGAAGCCAGAATTCAGCACTGAATCAATTTACAGCTAATATTTTAAATGTTCCTATTAAAACAGGTCCAATAGAAGCAACAGCAATAGGAAATATTCTTGTTCAAGCTTTAGGTCTCGGAAAAATTGAAAGTGTATCTGAATTAAGGGATATCGTACGTAATTCATTTGAAATTGGAGAATATTTCCCCAAAGATATAGAAGATTGGAATAATGCATATACTAATTATTTGAAATTTATTCAGAGTAAGTCTTACTAAATTATGTTACCAATTTCTTTTTAATTGGTTATTCATTAGTTTATGAACTTCTCCAATTGCCCAAATTACATATCGATAACATGTCTTTGACCAAGTTCTCTCTCTTTGGTATTGCATAAATGCATCTGGATCACTAAAATCATAGCCGCATAATTGAGAGCAGATTACTGAACCGAATTTCTTTTCAAATTCAGACGCAAATTTTGCTGCTTTTAAATAAGCAATTGGTATTAGATCATCATCCATCCTTTCTTTTCCTCCTAAAATAATACCAATAGCGGCACATCCTCCACAAACAGCCCCACATGCACCCTGCCACCCCTTTTGAGATTTATAACCCCCAAATCCTCCTGCTAGAGGTATCATAGCATTATTTAATAAGCCATTTTGAATATCTAAGATTTCTAAAACACTTTTGAGGGTTAATTCAGCACAATTTACTCCTTTTCTCATTTCTGGTAAATCTTTTTCCAGTGTAGATATCTTATCGCTAAATCTCAGATCATAGTTTTTCTCTACCATATTTTAATACCCAATTTATTTATTTTGATTGAAACCCATCGGTTAAAATAATTTTAGTAGCGATCTTTGCAATAGTCCCTACAAGATTAGAGCAATGGGTCATCATTCCTGATTTAAATGCTTCTTTCATTTCATCCGCATTCCATAAATTGAACGTCCGACCCATAAGGTTTTCTTGCACGTCATGACAGCGACAAGATCCGTATATTTTCACATAGTTATCATGTAATTTCTTTACTAATGTATAGGACTTCATAGGTTTATACATATCTTCAAAATCCTCTTTTCCACGACCATTAAGATATCCAATTACCATAGAAGCTCCCACTAACGCCCCACAAGTTCCATCGCCTGTAAGACCTAATCCATCTGCTAATCCACTCGCCGCCTTAAAAACATCTTCATTCCAAATACCCAGAGATTCAAATATCGCCGCTATTACTGTTTGAGCGCATCCAGTGCACTTTTGCTCATATTTTTTTCCAAGCTCATAAGCATTCATTAAAATTTTATCTTTATTCGAATCCATTTATAATCACTTTTAGATTAGTGATTTGAATTAATTGTTGTTACTTATATAACTTTAATTAATGGACATTAATGTAAATAATCCTACTAAAAAATGGAGTGATGTATTTTTCTTTTAAGAGAAAAAAACCTAAAAAAATAATAACCTAATAAACTCCCAGAACTCAAACCTATAATTAAAGCTATTATCACAAAAAAGTCTACACTAAATGGTTTGTTTAACGCAATCATAAAATAATCACTTAAGTCACCGCAATTGAAATCGTTATAATCCCAGACTCCGATAGAATAGTCTGAAGCTTCATTGTAAAATCCAACATCCCATTCATAACTACCATCATTTATTGTCACTAATGAAATAGACTCAACAAATTCAGATCTTTGAAATAATCCTATTGAAACTTGTTCAATTCCTCCTTTTGAGTCCCATTTTATATTACATTTTTCTCCTATTATTATAATATCAGAACTAGATGGTTCTAAAACGTTAATATCACCAAATACGTCATCAAAGTCATTTATATAGAGGATAATTTCGTTAGTAAATGTGTTTTGCGTTAGAAAGCTTAAAATACCTAAATTTACTCCCAAAAACATTATTGGTACCAAAAGAGGGATTACTTTTTTCATCATATTTAATATTTTTTCTCCTTTATCTATATTTTTCCTTTCAAATTTACTTTATTTAATTCAGATAAGTTTAAAATTAAATATGAGAAATTTTATTAAGATCATAAATAGTCACTCTGGGATTTTTATCAAGGATTACATTGAAAGAACTCTATGAGATCGGAATAGTTTTTAGGGGATTTTTATTAGTTAATTACATTTTCAAACCCATTAAGAAAAAGGAAGGTTCTAGAGAAGTTAATAAAGACCTTAGAGGAGCATTTATTACTGCAATAAATTCATTTGCGAAAAATGCGTTTAATAATTTGTCGTTAGAATATTTAGAATCAAATAATATTTTATTTATCTTTAAAGTTATAGAGATTCAAGCCTGTGATAGCAAAATACCAGAACCATTAATACTTTATGGCTTAACAGATAAATCTAAGAAAGATACAGATAAATTCGTAAAAAAGTTCATAGAAAAAATTGAACCAATATTACAATTGTTTAAATCTCGTTATACTAATAAAGATTTTTCAGAATTAAATCAATTTGAAGAATTTAGTGATGAAATTAAGGATTTTATTTTAATTTAAATGAAGTTTTAATAATTACTTAAATACCATCCCTTAGGTTCTGAACGGGAATATACTATAATTCCTTCGTCCTTTAAATTTTCGAACAATTTCTCGATTGCTTCTTGATTATAACCTAGAAGTACTATATCATTTACCAATTTAACTTTTGAGGGAACAATTTTATTCTTTTCTATATGATGAATGATGATTGTTTTCAAATTCTCCTCAGTACTCGAGATTTTTGGAATTTCATTTTGATTTATTTCAGGAGGGGATGTATCCTTTCTCAAGGCGTCAATTAACGCCCCACCTTTCGCTTGGGGAATCTCTTGTTCAATTACTACTGGCTGGAGATGTTTAGGTTTCATTCTCGGTTGATCTAAAGTCCCACCTAATCCAATTTTATCCTCTGGAAGCGTCCATACCGAATATGATTTTTTTTCAATTTTATCTTCTTTTTCAGATATTAAGCGTACAAACTCTTCAACTACTCTATCTTTAAGATAACCTCTCTTTTCTAAATCAGCAGCAATATCCTGAATAATTTTATTATCAATAATGTATTTAAAAATATATTCGCGAATATTCGTAGGAATGGTTGTATATTTTAGTTCATCAACGGTAGGTTCTCCTTCCTTTATAGAAGGAGTTTCGATAACTTTGATATTATATGGAATATCAAGAGAAGGTTTCTCTCCATATTCAAAATCACAAATACAGCGGATACTACTATCATAACCACCAAAAATAATATTAGGCATCCCTTCTTTTGGGTCAATCATAGTAGATACTATCTTAATTGAATTTTTAGCAGAAGTTTTCCACTTAAGATCAATTTCTGTAGAATTTAAAGCAGTATTTTGATAAATTCTTAAACTTCCGTCTGCACAACCTACAATAATCTCCTTCGCATTATCCCCATCAATATCAATTAACTTTAAAGAAATGGGTCTTCCCTCTTCAATAATAATCGATTTTAATTCCTCTCCATTGCTATTTAATATCATCAATTTTGAATCATCTGTTCCTAATACTATTTCATGAAACCCATCGTTGGTTACATCACCTATTTCAATTGTATTTATTTGGGAATTAAACATTTTCTGCCATACTATATCAGGTTTTTCTTCTTTGAATTGAATCAACTGTAAAGTCCCATTTTTTGTCCCCACCACTAATCCATAAATAGGATTTTTCTCTTCGGTTAATTTTACATATCCTAAAGTACATGCTGTTACCCAAGAATCATAATAGAATACAAATTTTGGATCAAGTGAATCAATATTTTCGAAAATTTTTAGAGTTTTATCTTCGCTTCCAAAAATTAGCTCAATATTACCATCTCGAGTAAAATCTCCAGCAGTAACACATAACACTTTTCCTTTTGTTTTATAATTCATTATTCCAGCTAACTTATTGATCCCCTTTACGAATTTTACTACTAAGAAATTACCGTCTCCAGCTCCAACTAAGATTTCATCACATCCATCTCCAGTAATATCCACAGGAAAAGTAGCCCTTACCCAACCGTCAAAGGTAATAGTATCAAGAATATTTAATTCTTGATTCATTAAATATAAGGTTTTATCATGTCCTCCAAAAACTAAAAAAGATTCTCCTCCACATCTCAAAACTGAACATGTTAATATTGCATCTGGGCATTCAAACATCCAATTAAGACTGAAACGCTTTTTTAATGTTGACATGATGAATATCGATTAATTTTGAAGTATATCAATAATATTATTATTAATTATACTAAATTTCTTTTAATTTTAAATATAGAGATATTTCAAAACTTATTTAATAATTTTGAAAAATTAAAAATAGTAAAAAAAAATTTTTTGATTAAAATCCTGCTTGAGCATCACTTGGGCTATATTCTCCTGTACCGTGAATTTCATAAGAAATTTCGAGCTTTTCTTCAGCCTCAAGTTTGTCAACAGTCCATTTAAGAGTATCAGATCCGACTTCATCCGTAATTTGAGGCTTTTTGGAATATTCGCCATATTCGAAATCATCTGGTACACGATCTAAGAGTATGAGTTTTTGAAGCGGGGCTGTTCCGATGTTTTCAACTGTCAATACAATTCTGTAATTGCCCAAATCTCCAATAGGTACCACTTCTTTTCCAATTCTGAATTTTCTTCTTAAATGAAGTGCTTCTATTACTGGAACTTCTGGTTTAAATTCTAATTCTTGAGATACAGGAAAAGTATTTGCAAGGTAGATAATTTCGGACTCGAATTTTGCATCTTGAATTGGATTAATACTGTGAATTGGATATTGGAATTTTATTGTGGATTCGGGTTTAAACATACCATTGCTTGAATTTTTAAGATCTCTTAATGATATCTTAAACACACTGCCATCAAAACTTACAGCATTTGAAGATAATTCTATTTCTTCTTTATCCCAGAATAATTTTACTTCATCTGATTTAGGGGGTTGAAATTCTTTATTGAAATATTGCTGCCTCACCACTATAGAATCTAAGGGTGCTGAACCATTATTAACCATTTTCAAGGTAGCAATAACATCTTGTTTTTTATAAGTAGGTACTTGGTCAATATCATATCCCATCTCTCCAGTTATACTTGCTATTTCAAGGATAACATCGGCAATGCCAATAGTGCCATTGACTAAAGTTTGAAAATCAGGCATTACTCGAAATTCAAGCTTCTTTCTAAAGGCAGGGTATTCTTCAGATTCAAATTTCCACTTATTAGAGTGCCATTGAGCACCAGCAGGTAATAATGGAACGTCTCGAGGATCAATATCAACATATTTTTTAGCCTCATCTTCAGGTGAGTAGACATCTGCGTTAAATAACTGAATTATAAACTCTGAGGGATTCTCAAAAACGAGTTTACAATCCCACACGCCAGGTTCTTCATCTCTTTCAACAGTGTCAATGTAAAACTTATTTCTAGTATATGCATCATATTTATCAATGGCTAACCCCTCAGCAAATGAGGAAACTGCGTTGAAGGTGACTTCTATTTTTCCAGTCCTTCTCTTGGTGATATCAGTAACATAAATCTTACAGGTGAATTTCAATATTACGGTTCTTTCTGGTTCTAATTTTTCAATATTCCATACAATTTTTTTTCCTTCGATTTCGGCTCGCCCAATAGAAGTTTCTTTAACAGTTGGATCTGAAAAATCATCAGGTATATTTTTTACTATTTTAACCTTTGATATGGGTTTTTCAAAGAGACTTCTCAATGCAATCGCAAAAGTAACAACATTTTCCTTATCAATTGAAATTCCGAATGCTTCTAATGAATAATCTTCTGAAGATGTACCTCCATCTAACATTGAGTCATCTTCATCCTCATCCTCCTCTTCTTCTTCTTCGTCTACTTTTGGTTCAACTTTCTTTTCTTTGACAACATTTCCAGCTTTAACTTTCTTATCTTTTGCTGTTAATAAATCATTTTCAATATCGCGGATGTTTAAAACGCGATCTGCTTCTGCTAATGTATTTACATACTCTTTAACTAAAAGGAGATTCTTTACTTCTTTTGTTAATAAGAAATCCTCAGAGTATGTGTTTGTTTCGTCATCGATTCCTAATTCCCTGATTTTGATTTCATTTGATTTAAGATTAGTACTTTCGATGTTTTTTAATGATAAATCAATATCCCATAATCGATCTTTTTTACTGGGGTTTTCTACACTAAATTTTCCCTTGAAGTTTATGGAATTAATATTAGCGTCATGATCTAATTCCACATCGACATGTTCATCAAATTTGACTAATCCTAATAAACCTTCTCTATTACTATCTTTTAGAAGGATTGATCCCTCTAATTCACCAGTATCTGCATCATATGTTTCAATGACAGGAGTGCTTAAATCTCGATCTACTAAAGTAACCTTTCCTTCATCTAAATCTGATCGTTTTAAACCCTCAGCAACTCGTTTTTCCTTAGCTTCTTCACGACCCCATCCCATTCGTGGTTCTTCTGGTTTCCTTTTATCTTTATCTTTTTTACGTGCCAATTTGGAATACCTTTTTTACACTTTTGTAATTCTAATAAATTTATTTATGGATTGATAAACAAATGTTAGTAAAATAAATATACTCACGATAGTTAAAAAAGATTTTTTAACTAAAATATTATAAAAATTAAGTATAAAAAAATTTTATTTTGCTGTTCAGAGGGTATTAAATTAATTTATCTGGTTTATTATTTATTATATTCTGGTTTAAATCCGTCGGTTTAAACATAAATCCACACATTGGACATTTTAATGCCTTTTTGCTTATTAATAATGCTGGTTTAAAGGAAAATCCACAAACAGGGCAGGTAACTATTAAGTGCTCAGAATTCTTTTTGTTGGAATTCATAACTTTAGTCAACATTATTGTAGATTTAAATTTTTTAGTGAAAAAGCTTTATGCTTGTAATATAATGATTATAACGTCATTTACATTGCATCCTGTAGGACCTGTAATTATTTCTGTTTTCATTATCTTAAAGAAAGAATTTGAATTATTATCATTAAGGTAATCAGAAGGATCTAATCCCTTAAATTTTAATTGTTCTATAATATAATTATCAATAAGAGCCCCCATAGCTGAAGAGTTGCCCTCAATTCCGTCAAGATTTACCGCAATTACTAAAAAATTGTAATTCAAATTTTTCTTCTTTATGATTTCAACATAATTTAACAGCATTTCTTGATTCCGCCCCCCTATTCCTTCACCTCTTATTGTAACTGTCAGCTCACCCGTACCAATCATTGCCATACCATTCTTAAAATTTGTCTTATTTAATTGCTTCACTCTTGTTGTAATTAATTGATCCAAATATTTACTGAAATCTCTCGCTTCTCCTTTTATTTCATTAGAAAAAAATTCAACGTTATAGGATTTTTTTCTTAGAAATTTCATTATTTCATGAGCTGCATTATCAACACTTCCAATTAAATAATTATGGACTTTCTTGAAACAATCGTCATTTTCTTTCGGATTCTCTTCTTCTGGATTTAATAACCCCGTTTCCAGTACATCTTTAATTTTAGGTGAGATTCTATCTAATAATTGGTACTTTTTTAAAATTTCTATAGCATCTTTGAATGTGGTAGGATCAGGGACAGTCGGACCTGATGCGATTGAATCAAGGTTATTTCCTGTAACATCTGAAATTATTAGGCTTATCAAGTGTGCTTTACTGGTCTTATATACGGTTTTAGCTAAATTACCTCCTTTAAAGCTTGAAATGTGTTTTCGGATAGTATTTATCTCATGAATTGATGCACCAGAATCTAATAATAACGAATTTAGATTTTGTAAATCGTGTAATAAGATATCTTTCCGAGGTAAAGGTAATAAAGCAGAACCTCCTCCGGAAATTAAACATATAATCAGATCATCACTAGTAGCTTCTTTGATGAAATTAATCATACTTCTTGTTCCTATTAGACCATCCTTGCTAGGAATTGGATGTGAAGCCTTATTAATTTGAAATTTATTTGTGAAATTAAATGGTTCAATATTTAAGCCATTTTGAATATTAATAATACCACTATAGTTTATATTGGGAATTTGATCCAATAAAATTGCAATAGAATAAGCCATTTCAGCAGTAGCTTTTCCACCCCCAATAATATAGATCTTGTTAAAAAGGCTGAGATCAAATATATCTTCCTGGATACATAATTTTGTGCCGTCAATTTTCACTGCGTCTTCAATTAACTTTTTAGGTCTTACTGATTCTATAGCGATCTCTAATGCTTCTAATCCTAACTTTCTTAAATCTAATTGATCATTACTTAATTCTGGAGATAAAAAAAGATCATTATAATTTTTAATATTCATATATCTTCAGTTAAAAACGTCTATTTTTTTATAATTTTGTAGAGCATTAATTAAACTTAATATTATTTGTATTATTTCTTCACATAGAATTATAATTATCAATTAAATAAAAATTAACAAAACTTAAAAGAAAATGTCTGAGTCTAAAATTTATGATCTCGTAGTAATAGGGGCTGGTCCTGGGGGATATCATGCCGCTGTGCGAGCCGCCCAATATGGTGCGAGGGTTGCCCTCATCGAGAAAAAGAATCTGGGAGGGACTTGCTTGAATTGGGGATGTATTCCAACAAAAGCCTTATATGCCTCGGCAGAACTAGTACAAAAAATTAGATCACATGGAAAGGATATGGGAGTGATATGCGATCTTAAACTAGATTTCACTAAAGCAGTTGAGCGCAAAAATAATGTGGTAAAAGAACTTACTGAAGGAATTGGAGCATTAGAGAAAGCATGGAAAAATGATGTATTTATGGGACATGGCAAAATTTTAGGAGGAAATGCAAAGGATGGTTTTGATATTGCTATAGAAGGGCAAGAAAGTCAGAAAATAAAAACTAAAAGAATTTTATTAGCAACTGGTTCCTCGCCCGCCCTCATTCCGGCATTTAATATCGATCACGAGCGAATACTTACAAGTGATGACATTTTACATCCTGATTTCAAGATAGTGCCTAAAAGATTACTAATTATTGGAGCGGGTGTAATTGGATGTGAATTTGCAAATATTTTCGCAACTTTCGGAAGCAAAGTGATTATGCTGGAATATTTAGCTTCTCCAATCGCAACAGAAGAACCGATGATTGTGAAAGAACTTCAGAAAAAACTGGAGTCATTAGGTGTAGAGATCAATGTTTCACAAAATGTTCTTTCTGTAATAAATACAGGATCAGGGGTTAAAGCTACAACATGCTCAGCAGAGATTCCAAGAGATCAAGTAGAATCAGTAGAGAAATCTTATTTCGAAGCAGATTATTGCTTGGTGTCAATAGGAAGAGCAAAAGAATCGAGTAATCTTGGGTTAGAAAGCCTTGGAATCGAACTAGAGAGAGGTGCCATTAAAGTAAATCCCAAAACTTTAGAAACAAAAGCAGAAGGAATTTATGCTATTGGAGATGTGACTGGTGGAATTATGTTAGCTCATGTAGCTAGTCATGAAGGAGATGTAGCAGTAGCAAATGCACTGGCAAGTTTAGGAGGATTTAAAATAGAACCACGAAGTCCTGATTATAATGTAGTTCCTGCAACTATTTTTACTAATCCAAATATTGGTTCGGTCGGTATAAGACGAAACCAAGCGAAAGATTTGGGATATGATCTTCTTATGGGGAGATTTCCCTATATGTCTCTGGGAAAAGCTAAATGTATGGGTGAAGAGGAAGGATTTATAATGATTTTAGCGGATAAAAATACCTATAAAATTCTGGGAGCCTCCTGTATCGGCGCTGAAGCCTCTGAATTAATTGCAGAAATAGCTTTAGCAATGCAACATGGTCTTACAGTCCATGATGTCGCTGAAACAATTCATAGTCACCCAACCATATCTGAACTGGTCTTGGAAGGTATGGAAGATGTATTTGGAATGGCAATTCATAAAAAGGGAAGACCAATTCTTCATTAGACTTGCTTATTTTTCTTTTTTTATTTTTTTGGTAAAATTATGGTAATTTTTGTTATATGTATTATTAAAAGGTGAAATTAGGTCGGCGATATCTATAATATTTTAATTACTGGACTTGCATCACAAAATATTTCTGTAATTCATAGAATATTACTAGAACATGGTAAAATTAACCCGTTTATTGAGAAAGTAATAGGAGCCGTGTTTGAAAAAAGATTTTCAAGAGAAGGGTCTATTTATGCAACAATTAAATATCTTATAGATCAAAAGATTTATTCCTTAGAGCAGAACTTAACTAAAGATAATTTAAAAAATCCTAAATTAAATCTTAAAGATGCACACCTAGTTATTGGTTTAGAACCATATGAAACCTTCGCGAATTTGAAATATTATTCCGAAAAGACAGTAATAATATTAAATGTACATAGTTTTGATTCAAAATTTACCCAACTTGCCCTAAAGAAAAGAATTGGGGTTCCCTCAATTGGTTGTATTGTTGATATTTTAGATCAATTGGTAAGAAGAATCATTGGTCTTGATATATATGAATTAGCAACTTCAGTATTTCAAACCGAAGAATACGTCCCTATGATTATCCTTGGATTAGCAACAAAAGAATTTAAAGAAATTTTAAATAAAAAAAAAATGATTGAAAGTATTAATAAAGAAACACCCCGAGGGCCTAAATTAGTTGAGGCTTTCCAATATGGTTTTGATTTGATAGAATATTAAAAAATGAGTACGTTTTGTTTTACTTTTTAATAGTTTTCACTTTAAATGATACTAACTTTCCATCTTTTATTTCAATTTCTCTATAAGCACCAGATAACTTAGGATTAAAATAACTTCCTAAACCTAATGCTGGCGTTTGAACGATAAATGGTCCGTTTTCTTCAATTTCTTTAGCAGAAGTATACATTTCCGAATATAGATCATAATATATTGCTGCAGGATTTTCTATTTTTTCGATTGGGAAAGGTGAATTTTGTAAATTTTCAGATGCGCCCTCCGAGGGATCACCTAATTTAAACTCTTTTAATTGATGCGTGTGTCCACATAAGGTTAAAATACAATGATTTTTACAGAAATAAATTAATTTTTCCCAATTTGAAGAGACAACTCCATATTTAACATCAAATTTTCCATCAATGCGTGCTGCTGAACGTTTTTTACCTAGCATTAAAACTCGTGATTCCATATATTCATCAATTTTAGTAAGAATTTCATCCTTATGTTTGGGTAAATCAATTCTTTTAAAGATACTGATTGTATGCTTAGGATTAATTGGTGGACCATGGAGGAAAAGCAAATTCAGGTCTTCTTTTCCGAAATTTTTATTCACAAGGTGTTCTAAATATTTAATTTGCTTATTCGATAATCCGGTAACGGAAGGATGTCCGCTTACGAAATCCATTATCCTTTTAAAAGAATCCGATCCTGTATTTAGAAAGATTAGATTGTTTTTACCTAACTTAAGAAAGAAATCAAGAGAACTATTAATTTCTGTCAAGTAAGCTTTCATCGCCCGAAAAGTTTTTGTAATAGAGCTAATTGGATTTGCCATTAACTCATCATTTAGGGCAAGCGCCTCGTTCCCATTTAAACCAATCTTTCTATACAAACCCCCCCATCTAATATCATAGTGAAAGGGTCTATATTCATGATTTCCAGGGATGGTAAAGATAGGAAATAATACTTCCTCTCCCCGAATCATTCCTCTTTTCTTTTCTTGGGGGAAATTTAAAAGAATTTCCTTAAAGACCCTCCAATTACTTCTTTCGTATTCAAAGTCAACAACTTTTCTTACATCTTTTGGAATTTTAGATAATATTGCAAAATCTATTAAATCTCCCGTTAACACCACAAAATCCAGGTCATTAGCAAGCACTCTTTTGTTCATTAACTTAATAAATTTCCTGAAATTATTATTGGGATTAATATAACGTTTATGTAAGGGTGTAATAGAACGTTCTGTACTAGCTTTTTTAGTTTTAGTACTAAATAATCGTTGAAAAAACGAGATTGTTTTCACACCTTCAGAAATTATCTCTCCAATTTCTGATTTCCTAACTAAAGAAGTCCAATTTTTTACAATTTCATAAATTCTATCATTTCGTTCAGCAAGATGTAAATCGGATGCCTGGACAATTTTGAGGTCATTCCAACTATTTTTTGATATAACTATGGAGTGATAATTAATTTTACTCTCATTGTTAATAAAATGAACTTTAAGGTCAAACATAATGAAATTATGGCTTTCTAAAAATTCCTTAATCTCATTATTAATATCAAATTTTATTTGGACTTTATAAAAAACGTTTAAAGCTCCCAAAATATCTTGTTTGACTAAATAGTTTCGAGGGCTGCAATAATTATCATATTCAAGACTGTCCAAATCACATATATTAACAGATTCAACGTTGGAAATTATAGGGTCAATTTCAGAAGTTCGGAAAGCTCGAGCTTTAACTTTTTGAAACTTCCCCTTTTCTGGAAAATAGAACTTATTTCCCTGAGAATCTATAAATTCTAGTGGATTCTTTAATAACTCTTGCTTAATTCGTTCTCTCTTCTTTTTTAAGAAAAAGCCTTTTATCTTATCCCAAAGGGAAACCTTTTTTTTTCCAAATAATGTTAAAAGCCAAGCTTTATTCTCTTTGGCAAGTAAAGATTGTATTTTCCATGTATATTCTAATATCGGTATAATAGAGATCTTATGCTGAATAATTTCAGTAAATTTTTCTAACTCAGCAATCTGAGTAGCAAATAACATATCTATAGAAAAGTTCTCCTGGCTAAATTTAGAGTCAATATTTAAGATTATGGGGTGCCCTAAATTAGGATTTAGAAGTAAGATTTCTCGATTTTTAGGATCTAAATTCTCATTCAATTTTAATTAAACTCGAAAAGTGGTATTGTAATATCTTATCATTTAATAAGAATTTAGTACATATAAATCTAAATTGAGAGTTGATACCCTATTATATACTCAAGAATAATTTGATTAAGAATAGTATGTAGGAAAACTCATTCTTCAATATTTGCGAGATTCACAAATATTACGTTATCGCCACGAACAACGCAGTCACCAATTTGTTCATGTTCTTCATGAATGTTTCCATCCTCATCTTGATATTCGAAAATCTGGCTGGTACCTTCTAAGTAAAGATTTAGGTGTTCATCAAATCCACCTAATACACCCCGAAAAAGGCGATTTCGCTTCACTTTAATAAGTATTACTTTGTTGACCGAATTTTTTAAATAATCTATTGGTCTATTAGGTCTCATTGGTTGATTTCTTCTTTCCATTTTTAAAAACACAAAAAAAAATATTTACAAAAATCTATTAATAATTAATAAAATTAAAATTCAGAATTAAAACCTTTTGATTTAGTTTTCCTTTTATATTATTAAATATCACAATTAAAAATCATGATAGAAAATCACAAGAAAGTTGAGTTGGTAAACTGCTGTGTTAAAAATTGTCAAAAAGCAATCCCTAAAGATAAAGCAATTGTGATTGATGGTAACTACTTTTGTGAAATTTGCAGTGTTGCGTATTATAGAACTTTATTAAATCTCTAACATATTAATACTATTATTATTGAGCCTCTAAAACTCTAAATTTTTATGGTAT
This sequence comes from Promethearchaeota archaeon, assembly GCA_011364975.1. Classification (GTDB taxonomy): domain Archaea; phylum Asgardarchaeota; class Lokiarchaeia; order Sigyniarchaeales; family SOKP01; genus SOKP01. The sequence goes on from RDOE01000013.1 coordinate 26,510, forward strand.
CGCGGTTTTATTATTATTATTAGGATAAGATCATAGGCTCGTGGCGAAGACTGGATATCGCGGCAGCCTCCTAAGCTGACGGTCGGGGGTTCAATAACTTCAAGAAGATCCTTGGTGTTGAACATATCCCCCCGGGCCTGCCATCTCTATTTCTATATAATGGCTTCATATTTTCAAATTTAGCGTTAGAACCTTCAATACATAACGAGAATTTATATAAGAGTTTATTAGATACTTAACATGTTTAAAATTAGAGGTGAAAAATATGCCAAAAAAAATGTTAAGAGTTAATATGACTAAACTCGAAGCTAAATTCGAGGATTTTCCTGCAGATTTCGCAGCATTAGGTGGACGAGCACTTACATCTACGATTGTTGCTAAAGAAGTTGATCCACTTTGTCATCCATTGGGGCCAAGTAATAAGCTTATATTTGCCCCTGGTATAGTTACGGGAACTGCTGCTCCTACTTCAGGGAGAATTTCTGTTGGGGCTAAGTCTCCACTAACTGGAGGAATAAAAGAAGCAAATGCTGGAACTCCTTTTTCACAGAAACTTGCACGTATGAGAATTGCGGCAATTGTGGTAGAAGGAAAACATATAGGAAAGGATTATTATACCTTAAAAGTTACAAAAGATAAAGCAGAATTCATAAATGCTAATAAATGGGTTGGTAAAGGACTCTATAATGTCTATAAAGAATTATTTAAGGAATACGGAAATAAGGTAGGCATTTGTGGTGTGGGAATTGCAGCGGAACTCATGGGAGCAGCTTCAGGAATATGTTTCAACGATCCCGAGGGACTACCGAGTCGTTATGCTGGAAGGGGCGGCCTTGGGGCTGTTATGGCGTCTAAAGGATTAAAATTTATTATTATTGATGAAACTGGAGCACCTGGAGTTGAAATTGCTAATGAGGAGGTATTTAGAGAAGGCATTGCTAAGCTAAGAAATGCATTAACTACTCATGATGTTACTAAACCAGGTGGAGCTTTGAATTCATATGGAACAAGTGTATTGGTAAATATAATAAATGAGGCTGGGGGATTGCCGCAACGTAATTTTTCTGCGGGACAAGATGATCGTTCTGAAAAGGTTTCTGGAGAGGTTAAAGCGGAAGAGATTAAAAAACGAGGAGGAGTACGACCACATTTCTGTAGTCCAGGCTGTATTATTCAATGTTCAGAAGTATGGACAAAGGCTGGCGGAAAGGATCCAGTGGGCGTATTAGAGTATGAAAGTGTATGGGCTCTTGGCCCTAATTGTGGAATTTATAATTTAGATGACGTAGGAGAATTAAACAGAGCTTGTAATGATTTAGGACTAGATACAATCGAAACAGGAGATCTCTTAGCTGTTGCTATGGAAGGAGGACTAATTGAATTCGGAAATGGAAAAGGAGCTCTAAAATTAATGGAGGAAATACAAAAGAAAACTCCAACAGGTCGTATTTTAGCGAACGGTACTGGTTTTACTGGACAGGCATTTGGTGTGACAAGAGTACCAGTGGTGAAGAACCAAGGCTTACCTGCTTATGATCCACGTGCTATTAAAGGAATCGGAGTAACTTATGCTACAACACCTATGGGAGCAGATCACACAGCAGGATATGCTATAGCTACAGAAATAATGGGCGTCGGAGGAACTGCAGATCCTAGAGATACAAAAAAGTCAGACTTATCTCGAAATTTACAAATCGCGACTGCTGCAGTGGATGCTACAGGATATTGTTTATTCATCGCTTTTGCTGTTTTAGACATACCAGAAGGCTTGCAAGGTGTGGTTGAAACACTGAATGGAGTACTAGGAGCAAATCTTACTGTAAATGATGTCCCCGGTTATGGAATGCAGATTATCAAGACAGAACGCGACTTCAATAAAGCTGCCGGTTTCACAGAAAAGAATGATAGGTTGCCAGAATTTTTCTTAAAGGAAAAATTACCTCCTTTCAATGAAGTATTTAATGTACCCGATGAAGAACTAGACAAAGTTTGGGGCTCCTAAGCGGATAGAAAATGACAATTCTTGTAAAATTTTTCGGTGATTTACGAAAAAAAGTTAAAAACCATGAGATCACGGGCGCTCTTCCATTAAAAATTCAACTTGAGAGTGATGGGATAGAAACAATTGCTGATATCTTAAAAAAATATGCAATCACACCAGAAGAGACGTATCATCTTTTTGTGAATGGAGTATATTCCGGTCTCGACAAAAAGATTCATGATGGTGATAGAGTGGGTATATTTCCTAAAAATATGGCATTACTCTATAAATGGTATTTTACAAGAAAAAATGAGTGACAACAAAACTATTAAAATAACTGTTAAGTTTTTTGCGGGATTGAGAGAGTTTGGACCATCAAAAGAAACTATAGAGATTGCAAGAGATAGTGATCTGAACTTTATTATTAAAAAATATAAAGTTCCCCTGTCGAAAGAAAAAATTATAATATTAATAAACGGAGTTCCACAACATAACAAGGATTTTAAGTTCAATGATGGAGATATTGTTGCGATATTCCCCCCAATAGGTGGGGGCTAAATCTTTTTTTTTAATTATTTTATTTTATATCTCAGATAAAGGTAAAAGACTTAAAAAAAATCTGCGTTCTAGTTTAAAATTAAAAAAAAATAAAAGTTATAATAGTTTTTTACATTAATTTCATTGCTAAGTCCATGTCCTCTGTGGTCAATTTTTTTCGACCGGCATGGCGTGTCATTTCAAGAGCTTTATTTGTTGCGCCTTTTGCAACTTTTTCTAAATAATCGATTAAGGCATCAACAGCTTCTCGTGCAACCATTTCAGCGCCATTATCTTTCATTAATTTGCGGACAGGAGACCATGCAAATACTTTTTTAGCCATTTTTTATCCTCCACTTTTTGTTATTCGTTTTAAGAAAGTCTAAATGTTTAACAAAGAACTTTCTTAAGTAATAGTACTTATTTTAGATATATAAATATTATGGTAGATATCTGGAATCATATGTTTCGGTTAATATTTTCATCCAATCGACGGGGTTGCGAAGTCTTAGAAGAAAAGCGGGAGATATAGTTCTGAGCTTTTAGATCAGAGATTTTGGTCTTAAGGACCTTTTAAGTAGATAATGTGATAACTAGGTTGACCCGTAGTCTTATAAATAGCAAGTAGGATATTAATATTTAGATTTAGAGCATTTTATCAAACTTTTTTTAGTATTACACAAAACAGAAGTTTAACGGAATTAAATTGGTTTGATAATAGAGGTTATTTATAAAATCTTCTGCATAACATATATATTTTCCAGTTCCTTTACAACTTTAAACCCTTCAGCTTTATACAAGGAAAATGGTCCGTGATAACTATGAGCATCTGACAAATCTCCGACTCTAGGGTAAGATTCAATTATTTTTATTCCTTTATTTTTTAATTGCTTTATACTCTCTTGAAGTAATTTACGTGCTATACCTTTTTTCCTATAAGTAGGTGCTATTAAAAAGCAGACGATTGAAGCTATCGTTCCTTTTATAGATCCTTCTATTTCCTTATCAATCGGAAGCTTAAGATAATTTTCTTTAAGGTCGACATTAATCCACCCTATTGGAGTATCATTATCATAAGCTAAAAACCCATTTAATTTTCTTGATAATATTAAACTTTTAGAAGCCTCTCTGTTCTGCTTTTTGGTCCGTGCCATCCAATCTTGAGTTGATCCCGGGCAATAATGAAAATAGCAATAACAACCGGACCATTCGGGGTTATTTGAAAATCCGATTTCATCAAAATAATATAAAAAATCATCAATTAATTCTGGACTTAATGGCTTAACTATAAACTTCATTTTCGGCTCATTATTTAACTATGTAGGATAATTATAAATAAAGTATTATGATACTTTAGAATTAAAATATCTTATAATAAGTTGTAATTTATAACGATAAAATACTTATCATTATGAAAAAAATTATCGCAGTTTCAAAAGGAGATGGTATTGGTCCGGAAATTGTTACAGAAGGAGTAAAAGTTTTAGATACAATTTCAAAGTATACTGATTTTGAATTTGAGTTAAAAGATGCTCCAGCGGGGGGAGAAGTTTGGAAAAAGCATGGCGAAAATCTTCCTGATAAATCATTTCAAACAATTAAAAACGCTGATGCATTACTTTTTGGGGCAGTGGGACTACCCGATCTTCCACCAGGAACGGGCGAGTCTGCAGTTCTCAAGATAAGACAGGGATTAGACTTATATGTAAATCTAAGACCAATAAAGTTATATAATGTTCTTCGGGATAAGTGCCCTCTTAAAGAAGAATATATAGGTAAAGGGATTGATATTACGTTCATAAGAGAAAATACTGAGGGTTTATATAAAAATATAGGTAAACTTGAAAAAGATTCTGCTGAAAATCTCATGGTTTATACAAGAAAGGGATGTGAACGAATAATCAATTATGCATATAAATTTGCGAAAAGAATGGGACATAGAAAGTTAACATCTGTTGATAAAGCAAACCTATTATATGCAAGTAAATTCTGGCGGACAATATTTCATGAAATTGGTGAGAAATATCCCGAAATTGAAAAAGAAGATATTTATATTGATGCTTTTTGCCAGTGGCTTATAAGAGCACCTTATAAGTTTCAAACAGTTGTTACCGATAACATGTTTGGTGATATAATAAGCGATGAAGGAGCTTTTCTTATTGGAAGCTTAGGAATGGCTCCTAGCGGTAATATACATCCCGGCAAAGTATCCATGTATGAACCAATTCATGGAAGTGCACCCGATATTGCTGGTAAAGGGATTGCTAACCCAATTGGAACAATTTTAAGTATTAAACTTATGTTGCAGGAATCATTTAATTTAGTTGAAATTGGAAATGAAATAGATTTAGCAGTTGAAGATGCATTAAAAGAAGGTAGAACGGTAGACATTAAACATAAAGACCTAAAAGTCCTTACTACAAGCGAGATGGGTAATTTAATTGTAGATAAATTAAAAAATAAGCTAAAAAACTAAACAATAGCTTACTTTAATTTTCTTGTGTTTACAATAGCATCCAACATTACCTTTAAATTTTCATATATTTTAGTTCGAAAATCAGGTCCAATTTTTAGAAAGAGAATGGTAACAAGTTTTTCCTCCAAATTTTCTTCAATATTTAACTCTTCCATAAACCGAGACCAATTACTATCATCATCAACCCTAATTGCAACAACTATTACCCTCTTTTTTCTAATTTTTTGAGTAACTTCAATCAAAAAATCTTTCCAATTTGGAGCAATATGTTTCTTTTCTCTCGCGTCAAAAACACAGAATACACCGTCTGAATTTGAAAGATTAAAGTTTTTATAAGTAAAGCAGCTTAAAATTAAACCATTTTTATATGTAAATAACTTCTCTTGTGAATTATTTTTAATTTCAGAATAATCGCCTAGCTTTTCAATATCAAATATAGTTTGAAAACCTGGATTCCAACTAAGCGTTTCATTAATAAAAGTTAACTCTAAAATCACCAATTCTTTAAGGGTTAAATTTATTGCTCTATAGAGCTCATCTTTCAGGATTTCTCTTTCTTTTTGTTTACTTTTCATGATATAATGATAAGCTATTAATTCAAAAGCTTCGTGTACATTTTCACCAGTTAAGGCGCTTGTTTCTAAGTAGGAAAGCCCTTCTTCAGAAAGAGAGGAAGCTAATTTTTGACCCTTTTCAGTAGAAATTTGTCGTTCATTGCTTAAATCAGATTTATTTCCAATGATAATTATAGGTATATCTTTTTCATCAAGAAGATTGGAAATTTCTTGAAACCAATTATTAATGTTGATAAATGAGGAGGGTTGAGTTAAATCAAATACAACAAATGCAGCTTCTGCACCTGAATAATACATCTTCCTGAATCTTTTAAAATATTGCTGAGCTCCAATATCCCATAATTGCACATTTATATCATTTCCTTCAAAATTAAAGTTATGAGCTAAAATATTAAGACCTATTGTTGCTCGATAATCAGCCGAAAATTTTTTTTCAACAAAACGCCGTACAATAGAAGTTTTTCCTACTTCATGATCCCCAACTATTATAAATTTAAAAGCATAGGTACCATATTCCTCTTTATTAGATTGAAAAATTGAATGCTTTAATTTTTCATGTCGATCTAATTCTTGTTCAAAATCAGGAATTGAAAGTTGTATTAAATCCTGCTCTTTTGCGTTTATAATTTGAGCACATTTTTCAGCTAAAAAATAGGCATAAGGAGATACTTTTTCTACTGAAGCCATTGCATTAAAAATTATACTCAGAATTCTCTCTTCATCAATTGAAATGAATAAAAGTCTATATTCATCTGTATCAAATGAGCCTGTTCCGAACTTTTTGAAAGCAAACTCATTTCGGATTCGTTCTAAAACGGGATTAATTAAGATGGTCAATACAGAAACAATTTCAAGACTGCTTTGAATATCTTTTCTTTTTTCTCCAGCAATTATTAATCCTTCTACATCTGAAACTACAACTGCTTCTACATCCGTAAACTTATCAATAAAATTATTTAAAATCTCAGTAAACATCTTATTTCTATTTATAACCATTTAAATCAACTTGTTATAGTAATAATGTTATTGCTAAAATTATTCTTATCAATAATATAACATAACTTAAATTTAAAAATAGTTTTTCTGAATCGCGAATTATTATAGAAGCTATAATGAATTTAAAGAATATTCAAAATAGTGTTGAACATGACTTCAAGTTCATCATAAATCTCTAACCGATATTCAAATCCTATTTTGAAAAATAGCAAAGAAACTAATTTCTTTTCAAGATATTCGTTTACATTAAATTCTTCCATCATTATAGACCAATCAGATTCATTAGAAACTCTTAATCCGATTAATGCTACAGCATTCTCTTTAAGTTGTTGAAGAATTTTAATTATAATTTCTTTCCATCCAGAATCAATATGTTGTTTATTTCTTGCATCAAAAATAATAAAAACTCCATCTGAATTTGTAACATCAAACTCTTTAAATAAGTAATTGTTAATTTTTACTCCATTGGAATATTCATATACTCGTTTGTCTTTATCATCAATTGCTTTATCACATTCGCATAAGCTATTCACTTCATTAAGAATTTGAAATCCAGGACTCCAATAAGGATTTTCAGTTATAAATGTTACATTTAATGAAGCTTTTTTATTTAATATCGATTTAATTATACCCATTAATCGAATTCTTAACTTTTCTTCCTCTTTTTCTTTGCTTCTAATGATATAATGGTACGCGATTAATGTGAATGCATCCTCGATGTTTTCTCCTGTAAGAGCGCTTGTTTCAATGTACGAGATATCTCTATTTTGGCTTTCTTTTGCTAGCTCATTCACAAATTTGACTCCATCTTGATATGATACTGATCTTTCTTGGGGTAAGTCGATTTTATTTCCTACAATAACAATAGGAATATCCTTATTCTTAACATAATCATAAAGTTCTTTATACCACTTTTTTATATTACTAAAAGACGCAGTATTTGAGATATCAAATACTATGAACCCTGCTTGCGTTCCCAAATAATATGTTTTTCTAAATCTTTTAAAGTAATCCTGAGCTCCTATATCCCAGAGTGAAAAATCAATCTGATTGCCATAAAATTCCATCGAATGGGCAAGAATATTTAACCCAATTGTGGCTCTATAATCTAAAGAAAACTTATTTTCGACAAATCTGCGAATGATAGAAGTTTTACCAACCTCGTGGTCTCCAATAATAACGAATTTGAATTTATAGACACCACCAGAATCCAATCTCATCTGGTATATTTGTTCCTTTATTCTTTGAGAACTTTCAGATGAATCAGATTCGATTTCAAAGTTTGGAATATAAACTTGAACCATATCACCTTCTTGAGCATTCATTATTTGAGCTATCTTTTCTGCAAGAAAATAAGCATAAGGACTTATTTTATCAATAGAAGCCAATGTGTCCAAAACTAAACTCAAAATTATATTCTCATCAATTGAAATAAATAGTAAACGAAATTCTTCTGTATCAAAACTCGCAGTTCCATACTTCTTAAAAGCAAATTCATTTCGCATTCTCTCTAAAATTGGATTTATTAATCCAGTTAAAACAGATACTAATTCTATATCAACATTATCACGTTTTTCACCAGAAATTATAAAACCTTCATGATCCGAAATTAAAACTGCTTTTACATCTTCGTTAATTGTTAAAAAATTATTTAACAGCTCTTTAAAGAGCTTATCGCTTTTAAGAGACATAATGGATTCTATTATGTATAGATTAGTTCAGCCTATATTATTACTAATTGCATACACTTAAAAGTGTGTAAATTATAATTTATTAAATAATTTTCTAGTGGTGTGCTATCTATTGGTCAATTGTATTATCTGCCATATGGGGATTATTGAAGGTGTGGATAAGGAACAAACTTGTCCTAATGGTCATCAAGTACACCATGATTGCTTAAAGGATTGGCTAATTCATTCGCAAAATTGTCCTCTATGTAATGAAACGTACTCTTCGAGTATTCTTGTTCAATTTAAAAATTATATTCAACAAAAAGAGGATGAGAAGTTATTCGCTCTGCAAAATGCTATGAGATTAGAAGAACTTGAAAAATTAAAAAAACTTGCAGAAAAAATGGCTTTTTTAAAGTTTGAGGAATCGATAAATGTTTTAATTAAAGAGAAGGAGTATGAATATGCGCTTTCTCGGTTAGATTTTCACGATAATGAAAACCAATCCCCAGAAAGAAGTCTTAAAATTCTTTTTCTTAAAGGAAAGATAAATTATATGCGAGGTCGATTCGATTTAGCAATAAATCAACTATTTAAATTAGTTAAAGAGAAATATGATTATCCTGAAGGTTTTTTATATCTAGGTAAAGCCTATGAAGCATTAGGATTAAAAGATAAAGCAAAATGGGCGTATGAAAGAGTTAAATAAGCTTCGAATTTTATTATATTTATAAAATGAAACCCTATTGTTTAACAATTGCAGGATCTGATCCAACTTCTGGGGCGGGAATTCAAGCGGATATTCGCACTTTTGACCGAATTGGTGTACATCCCTTTTCGGTTATCACTGCAATTACATATCAAACTGCTACGGAATTTTTAGGCTATAAATCTCTTTCAGATGATTTAGATAAACAATTGGATGTGATATTAAGTTCATATCCAATTAAGTTTGTTAAAATTGGCATGATAACTGATATTAAAAGTTTAGAAATAATAAAAAATGCGATAATATCTTATAATTTAATTGCAATACTGGATCCATTAAGCATATCTAGTGCTGGAGGAAGGCTTTCGAGTGAAGGTTTAGAATTTGAACTTGAAAGAGATTTATTCCCTTACATCACCATCCTTACTCCAAATTTAAGTGAAGCAAACTTTTACGCACATATGGAGGTTAGAAATGATATTACAATAAATCTTGATCAGTTGCAATTAATTGCGAAGAATATCACTAAAAGTCTTTATTTAGATAAAAGCTCGTTCGATAAAGAGAAAGCACTAATTATAAAAAGTGCTGGTAGCAACGAAAAAAATATTTTTGATTTTGTTTGCTTCATTAATCCAAAAAGTCGCAAAGATAAATTTGAATACAAGTTATATGGAAAACCTAAAATACAAGTAAAGGGTAATGTGCATGGTACGGGGTGTGTTTTTTCTTCTGCAATTACAGCTTATTTAGCTAAAAATTATTCAATAAAAGAAGCTGTGGATAAAGCGGAAGGTTTTTTTAATAATAAGTTTCAAAATGTTATTGATTTATCTACTAAAGGAAAAGTGTTGGATTTAACATTATCGAATGATGAAATACAAGTTATAAGTCAAATAAAAGAACTCTATAATTATATATCTAGTGATAATCGATTTGCGATACTTATTCCAGAAGTTCGTATGAACATATCCGGGTCATTACCTGATGCTAAATCAAAGGAGGAAATTGCGGGAATCGAGGGAAGAGTAACCATCATAGATGGATACCCCTATGCTTCTGGAGACGTAAAGTTTGGAGTATCTGATCATACTGCTAGACTCATTCTCGAAGCAAAAAAGTATGATAATTCTATTAATTTTGTTATTAACCTAAAATATAGTCCAGAATGGGTGAAACTCATTGAATCTAACACCGATCTGACACTTAAGGAAATTATCAGGGAGGATCAGCCTGAAAAAATGCGCAATAAGGAAGATTCGACTATGCAATGGTTAATTAAAAGAAGTATAGAAGAAATTGGAAGGATTCCTGATATAATTTGGGATAAAGGATCGATGGGTAAAGAACCAATGTTGAGATTATTCGGAAAGGATTCAAATGATATGAAACTAAAATTGAAAAAAATTATCACCTTATTCTAGTTTTTTCAATTTTTTAATAAAACCAATTTATCTGAAATATCCATATTCTTGCTATTTATAGGTTAAAGTAAAGTTTTTGACTTATTTTTATCTAATGCATCTTTAAGGATTTTGATCGCACAAAATTCACCACACATACTGCATACATCATCTTCAATATTACCATTTCGATAATGGACTTTTCTTGAAAGTTCAGGATCAATCGATTGGTTTATCATTTCATCCCAATCTAGATTCTTACGAGCGATATCCATTTTATAATCCCAATTTGAGGCTCTTTTTCCATATTTGGCAATATTTACCGCATGAGCGGCAATTTTAGACGCAATTACACCCTGTTTAACCTCTTCCTTATTTGGTAACGCAAGATGTTCAGAAGGAGTTACATAACATAAATAATCAGCTCCTGCTAACCCTGCCATAACTCCACCGATTGCACTTACAAGATGATCATAACCGGGAGCTATATCAGTAACTAAGGGACCTAGTACGTAAAATGGTGCCCCTTCACATAAAGATTTCATTATTTTAATATTTCTTTCTATTTCGTTGGCGGGTATATGTCCTGGGCCTTCAACCATAACCTGGACATTTTTTTGCCAAGCCCTTTTAACTAATTTCGAGATCTCGATAAGTTCCTGTATTTGGGCATAGTCAGTAGAATCAAAGATACACCCCGGTCTCATTCCATCTCCTAGGGACAAGGTAAAATCAAATTCCTTTGCTAATTCTAATAAATAATCATAATTTTTATTAAAAGGATTTTCTAAACCATTTTCAAGTATCCAAGCTGCCAAAAATGTACCGCCTCGAGAAACTACTCCCATAGTTCTTGGATGGTCTTTTAAATAATCGACAATACTCTTTGTAACCCCTACATGAATGGTAAAGAAATCCACTCCTTCTTTAGCTTGTTCCTCCACAACACCAAAAAGATCATCTTCATCAAAATTTATAATAGCACCTTTTCTTTCGAGGGAACGTAATGCTGATTGATAAATAGGGACAGTACCTATAGGAACTTTAACTTCTTCCAAAATTTTCCTTCTTATTTGCTTCACATCCTCCTCAGTTACTCCTGTGCTGAGATCCATAACAGTATCTGCACCATATTTAACAGCAATTTTAGCTTTCTCTAATTCACCTTGAATATTACATACTTTCTTACTAGATCCGATATTTGCATTAATTTTAACAAGCAATCCTTCTCCAATACCGATTGGGTCAGTAATACGCTGATTTGACTTTGGAATGATAATACGTCCTTGAGCTATCCCTTTACGTATGAATTCAACATCAACTTGTTCTTTTTGAGCTACAATCTCCATGTCTTTAGTAATTTTTCCATCTCGGGCGTGCTTTAATAATGTTGACAAGTGTATTAGCCTTTAACTTTTATAATTTACAATAATAATAACAAATATATATTTAAATTAAGTAATAAAATCTGAATTAAATTCTTTTGTTTAATACCTCATAAGTCTCTTTAATCCAAAAATAAAAAAAAAGCGATATGATTTTATATTTTACTTAGGAATAGGCATACCTACTGTTTCTAATGCCTCTGTTATCGTTGACCATACTCTGGTTTTATATTCTAGTCCCTTGATATCTTGAAACATAGTCATCCGCTTTCCAGCCCAATTTAATGCTTCTCCAAGATTTTCTCTTTTTGTTTCCATTACACTCATTGCCTTTACACCAGTTTTTCCTGTGGTTACAGATACAGGAATCGTTTCTTTTCCTAAAGATTTATCAAATGGATATTTCTTCAGCATTTCAAAATATCTTTCAGTGACTACTTTTACTATATCAGTTGGATACCAAATAGTAATAATTATATATGGCATATTGCGTACCTCATTATATATCTATAATCTTTATTTATTAGATTTCGATGTAAATAATTATTAGATAATCTAAGATTTATATTTTACTTTGGTGTCAATTAAATTAGATTTAAATAATGAAGAAATTCTAGTTAAAATCCTATTTTGAGTTGTTTTAAAAGTTCAACAAGTGATTCAGTTAATTTATATTCTTTTAATTCATCAAAGGGTACAAACCTAGCCTCTAGTGCATCATCTTGTGCTTTCGGCAGCTGATCATGATTCCCATCAATCTGTTTTACAAAGTAATTGATTAAAACATAATGATATTCAACTTTACCACTTTTATCATACATAATTTTATTAATAATACCCGCTAGACTTGTAATTTTCACATTAAATCCTGTTTCTTCTAATGCTTCCCTTTCTGCGGCATCCTCGACTCTTTCTCCAAGATCTAAATGACCACCTGGGATTGACCAATAACCTGCATCAGGATTATATTTTCTTTTAACCAATAATAACTTTTCATTTCGAACTAATAAAACCCCTACTCCAACTTGAGGTCTTATTGGATAATGACGAGTATCAAAAGCCATTAATCTTTTCTTTTTAACCATATACAATCAAAATTACTAAATTGAATAAATATTATTTTTAATTTAATATTAAAATCCATGATTCTTATACCTTAACCAAGGTTGTATATTTTAGGAAATCAAAAAGGTTATCCAAACAAAAATCCTAATTTTTTTATAATTTTATTCCTTTTTTATGCTAAGAACTAGTCTCATGCATTAATGGGTTAAAAGCAGAAATTTTAATATAATGGTAAGACCTTGGTACTGGCCAGAAGAAGGACAGCCCTATAGAACTGAAGAATTTACTTGGATTATCAAAGGGAAATTAGCAGCTAGTTGGTGGCCAGATCCTCCTGTTTTTGAAAGATATAAAAAAGAGAATATTTCAGTTATTGTTAATTGCTCTGAATTTGATAATAGGAAAAACATACCTGATAGGTTTTCTTATTATCATATAAATGTTCCTGATTTTGGTTTACCAACAGAAGCACAAATTAAAGAGTTCCTTAAAATTTGTGATAGATACATTAAATTAAGAAAGGCTGTAGTTGTACATTGTGTAGCAGGATGTGGGAGGACTGGGCAATTTGTCGTAGCATGGGCTGCATATAATGGATATATTCCAATTGATACTGATCCGGTCGAATGGATTAGAAAGTTAAGGCCTTGTAGCCTTGAAACTAAAGAACAAATGGACTTTGCGAGAAGAATAGCAAAAAAGTATTGGAAAACTAATAATGTAAAATATAAATTAGATTAATTTTATATCATAAGTAAGCTCTTGTTGAATTGAAAGGTATAAAAATATTCTCTATGCAAAATTTCTATTTTTTTAAGGGTGCCTATGGATAAATCTGATTATATTTATATGATTTTGGATAATGTACTAGTTTTTAATATTATATTACCTCCAATATTTCAAGAAAATCAGTTGAATGAGCATTTAAACAAGTTTGATGATAATTCTCTTAAAATCATTGCTGGATTTAATAAAAATTTTCTTGAGTATTTTATAAAAATATCTAATGGAAAATCTCAAGGAGATATACTTGAGCCTTTAAAAAAGATGGAAAAGATCTCCTATATGGTTGGTCCTATTGGCACGTTGAATTATTTGACCAGCGATCAAATTGATCATATCCTAAAAAAAATGAAATCCCTAAAATTAGATGAAATTACTGAGGAAAAGGTGAGTTTAATCGCTGATGAGTTATTAAGGCAACAATTTGCAGGAGATAACGTCTATTCTACATCTGATGCCTTAGAGAGCCAATTATCAAGTGCCGCTTTTTATTTAGTGAATATGGGATATTCTAAAGAAGAAATCCAAGAAAAATTTAACGAAGTTAGAGAAGATCAATCTAAATTAGATACTTTGTTTACGCTTCCACAGAAAGAAATTTATAGTACCCCTTCTGAAATTCAACAAGAACATATGGAATCCCCCCCAAGTCATCATGAAACCACAATTGATCAAAGCCAAGGTCTAAATGATGCTATCGCGAGACATATCCAAGCCATACATCAAGATATTACAGAGGAAAGAGCTCAAAAAGTAGATGAAATCCTCCAGTTTATAAACGCGTATGTTAAAGATAATATGAGTGAACTTCAAGAGAAAGTTTTTCGACAAATGCACCCTGATAGATTGAACCGTGCATTAAAAATGTTAAAAACTACAAAAAGAGGTTCAAAGCGGATGGAATTATATTTAGAGTGGTTTACTGAAAGTTTTCTTCTTTCAAAAATCGAGTTAAAAGTGGAGCATTGGCAAGTCTCAAGTTCTTCACAGGTTGGCAGTGCAGGGGTATATACTGCGGGAATTGATTTTTCACGATATGATAATATCATTAAAGATTTTCCCGATGCAAAATTAACTAAAGTTATTAATATCGCTAGAAAAATCTTACAACATCCAAACAAAAAAGCTATCCAAAAACTTGGGCAAGATCTTATCGCTGAAACCGGATTTGATGAGCATCTTTACTTTACTGATTGATTAACTTGATAAACCAATGCTAATTTTTATTATTTAAATCCATATTTACCAAGTAAGAGTTATTCTAGTTTACTTAAATCAATTTAAACTAGATCATATTAGAAAATCTGTTATAAACCTTAAAATTTTATACTTATTTTAATAAAATAATAAAATTATACAAATTAGAAAATTATTATGCCGTATTTTAAATATGATGATGTTGAAATTTTTTATATTCAAGAAGGTGAAAGAGAACCACTTGTTTTAATCAGCGGATTGGGGAGCAAAAATACTTGGTTATTTCAAATTCCATATTTTAAAGAAAGGATGATGACAATTACACTTCATAATCGTGGAACTGGTAAAAGTTCAAGGCCAGATTACCCTTATACTATCGATATGTTCATGAATGATATTATTGCACTATTAGATCACTTAAATATAAGAGAGAAAATACATCTAGCCGGAATAAGTATGGGAGGTATGATCACCCAGTATTTTGCACTAAAGTATTCTGATAAAGTTAAAACCCTTATTCTTTGTGCTACTACTCCAGTACATGTTGGTTCGAGTATTATTGAAACTCAGAAAATGATGAAAAATTTTAGTTGGGAACAAAAATTTAAAGTACGAGTGGGTGCATTATACGGGAGAGATTTTAGGAAAAAGCTAAAAAAAAATCATGATTTATATGAGCAATTAAAGCAAGAATTCATTGAAGATGGAACAGAACTTAAGGATTGGATAAATCAAGGGGCGGCTATAGTTCACTTCGACATCAAAGAACAACTATACAAGATAAACCAACCAACTCTAATATTAGCGGGAGGAGAGGATAGTGTTATTGATATTCAATATTCTCAAATTCTTCGAGAAAAAATTCCTAATGCTACGCTTCAGATTATTCCAAATACAGGCCATAGATTCATTGTAGAAGAACCAGATAAAGTAAATGAGATTATTTGGAATTTTATTAAATTAAACTTAGATTAAACGCTAATAAAAATTATGATTGCTTTTTATAAACGGTCTTGCCTCGAATTATCGTTTCTAATACTTGGATATTTTTAATTTTTTCTTTTGGTACTTTTATTGGATTCTTATCTAATATCACTAAGTCGGCTAATTTGCCAATCTCAATACTTCCTTTAATTTCTTCTTCAAAAGCGGCATACGCAGCATTAATGGTATAAGATTTTATGGCATCTTCAATGGTAATACACTGTTCAGGTGTGAATCCATTTCGAGTCACTAATGCATGAAGACCTAAAATTGGGTTTGGATCTTCAATAGGACAATCCGAACCAGAGGCTAAAATAATTCCCTTTTCTAATATTGATTTCATTGGATACGTGTATTTACAACGTTTTTCCCCAAGTCTTCTCGGTAACCATTTAAATTCTGAATTTATAAAGGGTGGTTGACATGAGGCTATAATATTATATTTAGCCATATCCTTCAAAACATCTTCTGTTAACATAGACGCATGTTCAATTCGATGTCTATGATTATCTCTTGGAAACTCATCCAAAAGACGCTTATAGAGATTCATTGCAATTCTATTACCCTTATCCCCAATAACGTGAATTGCGATTTGATATCCATCATTATGAGCTTCTTTCATTTTTTCATAAATTTCTTCCTCTTTAACAACACAATAACCACAATTATTTGGAGAATCTGAAAATGGCTCAAACATACAAGCAGTCTTAGCTCCGAATGTTCCATCTAAAAATAATTTTAACCCCCCTACCTTAAATTTGCTATCTTTCTTTCCTTCATCCAAAGGTGGCTTTTTAAACTTATGCAATTTACTCACTTTTTCAGTATTGATTAATGCATACCAGTTTTGTAAAATACAATCGTGAAAAGTTTTCCTCAAAGGTATTTCCACTGCTCCAGCACTTCCAAACTCAGAATGTGTTCCGGCACTAAGAATTCCTTGAAGAGAAGTTATCCCTTTTTCTGCTAAATTTTTAAATGCTTGAATAGCGGCTTTCTTCATCTCATTAATTTCAGGGAAAGAGATTTTTGAAAGAATTAGATTTAAAGCTTTTTCGGAAATAATGCCGTTAATTCTTCCGACCTTATCTTTTCTAATCTCTCCACCTTCAATTATTGGAGGGGATTCATTAATTTTTGCTAACTTTAACGCCTTAGTGTTAGCTATCCCGATATGTGAATCGTATCGCATGACAAAAATAGGATGATTTGGACATGCTTCATCCAAGTCCCATCGAGTAGGTAATTCAGGAATATCAAAATTTTCTTCCTTAAGATTAAAACAAATTAACAATTCGTTTTTCTTTTTATTTTTACAAATTTCCTTTAAGTAAGATTTAAGTTCACTAATACTTGTAATATTTGACAGATTGGGGCTTAATTGATAATATATGAAGATAATAGGATGAAGATGACAATCTATAAACCCTGGGAGTAATGTGTGCCCCTTTAGATCAACCATATGATAGTCTGTCCCAAAACTCTCTTTGATTTGAGCTAAATTACCGGTAAAGACAATTTTCTCCCCTTCAACACCCATTGCATCAATAATTGGTTCCTTTTCGTTAATGGTTAAAATTGTTCCGCCAAAATAAATAACTTTATTCAGATTTTTCTGATTCATTATTAAGGATTATCAAACTATTTTAGTTGTATAAATTTTTGAAATAATGAAATTAATAGTTCAAATTAAAGATTGATTTTTTTATGACGCAATCTTATAGAAGAAAAATTTATAAAAGCTGGATTAATTCTAAGGATTAATCGTTTAATTCTATAAATAATCAGCTATTTATAATTGGCGAATAGAAAATGGTAAAAAAATCAGATTTAAAGAAATTGAACTCAATTATGCAAGAAGGAAATGAGTTCAAAAATGAAAAGCAATATAACAGTGCAATTGAAAAATATCTGGAAGCCTTAAGATTCGTTGAAGACAAAGTAAAAGATCCCATAGAAAAAGAAGATGAAATGTCAAACATTAAATCTCAAATAGATCAAGTCTATTCAGTGGAAATTATTGATATCATAGAGAGAGCTAATGATTACTCAATGGATAAGAAATTTAGTGAGGCATATGATACCTTTAAGGAAGCAATGAGAATCGCCGATAAGATTGTTGATAAGGATATGAGAGATTATGAAGTAAAACAAATTAATTATTTAATAGAAGAAACAAAACTTAAGCAGGTAATTTATCAAGCAACGTTATTACGTAATGAAGAACAATTCAATAAGGCTATAACTATACTAAATGATGCTTTAAACACGGGCATTTCAATACATAAAGAGGATCCAAACCATAAAATAATAAAAAACATCCAAAATGTAATTAATGAGACATATTCTCAAAAAGTCCATTTACAAATAGATAAAGCAAACCAACTTAAGGGAGAAGGGAAAATGAAGTTTATCAAGAAGCTTTGAAAATTATAGAGAATTATTTTGAGTCTGAAATAAAGACCAATGATATTGTCGATCTGAAAAATCTAATTAACCAGGTCTTTTCTATTAAAATTAAGCCTATCTTAGAAAGGGGTAAATTACTCTTCGATCAAGGTAATTTTTCTGATGCTGTTAAAGAATTTGAGATTGCTTTGGAAATAGCTGATAGTATGTATGATTCACCACAAAAGCAGTCTGAAATTAGTCAAATCAATAGTATAGCATCTAAGGCATTAAATCCTGTTTACTTAGAACGTATTAAACCCATATTTGACAAAGGTAAAGAATTAATTATTAAAGAGAATTTTCAAGAAAAGATTAATATTGTAAATGAAGCTCTTGAAATGTTCGAAAAAGTATTAGATATTGCTAATAAAATGGCAGATTCTTCTGAGAAGGAAAGTAAAATAGAGGAAGTTACTGATTTAATTAAAAAAACATGTCGTACACGGATTACATACATTAAAGATAATGCTCTAAGAAAATTAGCTCAAAAAGAATATGAGAAAGCAGTAAACGATCTTTATGCTGCTATAAGCATTGCAAAAAGGATGCCTGTACCTGAAGAACAAAACCAAGATTTAGAAGATTTAAAGAGTTCAGTAAATAAAGCATATATTACTCAAATTGATGAAGTTGTTAAAGAGGGTAATGAAGAGTTAAGAAAGAACAATTACGATGCAGCAATTAAAATATTTAATGAAGCCATGGTAATGACAAATAAGATGTATCTTACTGAAGAAATGGAAAATGAAGTAAATAAGATTAAAAGTTTGATTTATCAAGTAGAATTAAAGCAGTTAGTTGGTCGCGGTGATTTAGCAGAAGAACTACAAAAGTATGAAAAGGAAATTGAGCGTTTAACCAAAAAGATGGAATATGCAAAAACGATTGATGACAAAGACCGTAAATTTGCAGAGATGGGTAAAATAAAGGACTCAATAGATGAAGTATATCATTCTAAAATTAAATTATTAGTAGAACAAGGCAATCAACTTGCAGATAAGGAACAATTTGAGGAATCTTTTGAAAATTTTAAACGAGCAATAAAAATAAATGATATGATTGAAAGCCCCGTATTTAAAAATAAAATTGCGATAAAGTATGAATATAAACATAAAATTATTCAGAAGGCTAAGCTTGAAATTTCACGAGAACGCTATGATACTGCAATAATTGATTGTAATAAAGCAATTGAACTAGATAATAGTTTTGTTAAAGCGTATTTCTATATTGGAATGGCCAATATTAATAAGAAGGATTATATCACGGCAATTGAATATTTTAAGAAAGCGTTGGAATTGGACTCGCAACACGCAAAATCATGGAATCATATGGGATTTTCATATGAAAAATTAGCAGAATTTGATAATGCAATCGAAGCCTATAAAAAAGCTGTAGATATTAAACCCAGTTATTCTGAAGCTTTCTTTAACATGGGAAATTCATATAAGTATAACGAAGAATATGATCGCGCCATTGAAGCTTATAAGAAGGCTACAGAGATTAACACCGAATTTGCAAATGCATGGTTCTTCATGGGAGCAGCTTATTTCGATAAGAAAGATTATAATAAAGCAATGGAGCTTATCAAAAAAGCTGTTGAGATAAATCCTAATTTAGGATTTAAAAAAGGATTTAGATAAACTTGAGGAAAAATTAGCAACTAAATTCTTAAATCAATAACTATATTATTCAAAACAAATATTTTAGAAAAATTTTATAAAGAATTTTATAATTCTTTAAAGAATAGGAATTTATAGCAGATTGGAAGCATACTGTTCCACCAAGTAACTTAACTTTTCAGTATCAAGTTGATTCCTTTCGATTTCGGGACACATATGCTCAAGATGACAAAGTAGTTCATTTAAGCCATCTTCTGCTTCTTTAACATCAATATTGTCCGAATCACTTAGAATTAATGAGCCCATGAGGTTTTTTGATCGTTTAAATACAATTACGTTTCCTCCCATTTTTAATTGATTTAACTCTGAATTGAAGGATTCCTTTACAAAGCTATTAATAGCAGCAAATAATCCCCCTTGGAGGATATCGTTATTGCTAGAAGATGTTAATGGAATTCCACCTTGATCAAAAACTGTGACTGCTTTAGGACTTATTTTTTTCCTCAGTTGTTTTCCAGTTAGTTTATAATAGATTTTCATGAACGCTTTAACAATCCCAAATCCTGTTTTACAAGATACAGGCAATATTTCAAAGGAAGGTAATTTATGTAAATCTAACGCATCAATAATCTCACCTAATGAAGCTGTTGGTTGGAGATCATACTTATTTGCTAAAACAATCAAAGATCTTTTCTTAAAAACATCAGAGAGCTTCCAAAGCTCGTCTTTTGCTTCTGAAAATCGTTCTCTAGCGTATGCATCAATCATAAAGATAACACATTCTGCATGAGCACACTCACCGAGCCACAAATCCCTGAAATCACTTTGACCACCCATATCCATGAGATTAATTCGAATACCTTGAACTTCCATCGTATTAAGTTCTTTACCCATCGTTGGAGTATGTTCGATAAATGTACCAGTTTGTAAAAAGCTAACCATTGTCGTTTTTCCTGATGAATCCAATCCACAAAGTACAACACGTTTTTCTTTTGTAAATACTCTTTTTAATATCTCTTTAACTCCCATTTTTGTTCAATAAAATTTGTGTAATTTTTAGAATTGTTATAAAAAATAATCAATAAAAATTCTTTTTTTTATTCAATTAGTTGTACTAAACGTACGGATTATGCAAAAACTGTAATTTTACACACAATAGCATCTATTTATTTCTTAACTATTGTAAATAAATTTAACCAAGATAAAAAAAAGATAAAAAAAGTTATGAGATAAATAAAAATTTAAGTTATTCCTTTATTACAAACTTGGATATCCAAGTTCCAATAATTTTTTGTTCTTCTTCCTGATTTGGAAATACATATTTTTCATAGAATCCTTTAGTGCCTAGAAGAAAGGTCGCGCTTGCAATTATTTTGAAAACTTCAAACATAAAAGGCATCTGAAACATTTGGCCGAATCCCCAGAACAAAAAAAATAATCCCATTCCAATAGCGACACCATTTCGATTTTTTTTTCCATCTCTTAAAAGTATGTAAGCAGGAGTGTAACTCAGAATAACCGCATAAATGATAAAAGGCATTACATTTATAACTAATAAATTACCAGCAACCAAATAGAAGGTAATAATAAATGGGACTATATAAAATCTTTTTAAGCCTCGTAGATAAAGCATGAATTCGAATTGAACTAAAAATAAGATATACCCAAAAATGAATCCGATTTTAAGTCCTCCTATTAAATAGATGTTGGTATTAATTTGTAGAATGAGTGCCATTAATTCGAATCCACCGTAAATAAGCACAGAGATGGTATAAATAGACACTGCTACATACATACGATTTTTAGTATCTCGCCATCGCTTAATACATGGTATTAAAGCTGCAATCATTAGACCTATTACTAATAATTCTGTTGCTATTAGATTATATTGCACTGCCATTTTACTTACCATCCCCCTCTTTGAAAATTTTAAAGTATCCAAGTGAAAATATTACAATAAAGATGTTATAGGTAATTATTATTATTTGATTTACGAAAGATAAATCTAATATCAAGGTACTAAATGCTAATGTGAAAAAAATAGCTAAACCAAGGGCTCCATTGTCTCTAACTCGAAAACTCGTAATATATATGAATACTAGACTAGCAATGGCCGCTATTTGTATATATACATCAACCCAAGCATCAAATCCAGTAAAATAATAAAAAATTACCATACCGCCAAAGAAAAATAGTGAAGCATAATAGAATGTCTCCCATCGATTTGCATAGAAAATCAAGGTTAATCCTAATGATACCATCGTACCGATTAATATTGAATATAAATTAATAGTCTCAGTGTTATAACCAAATATCTCGTTTAAGAATGGAAACCATGATATATGCACCAAGTATTCCAAAACGCTCATTATTGCAAAACATGTAAAAATTGAAAAAGTTATGAGTCTAATGTAATTATATTGTCCTGTAACTCTTTTTTCTTTAAATATTTTCCTTCCTAAGATCATGGTTGCTAAGGGTATGAGTACTGCACTAAGTAAATAGCCTATTTGCCTTAGATTTTCAATTAAAAGATCTTCTGCCATTAGAAAAAACTCCCTTTTAATTCTGGTTTTGATTTTAATATTTGAGCTTTAATCTCTTTAAAAATTCGTGAAAAATCAATCAATAAATCTTCAATGTAGACATCTGATTCACTATTTATTCCTTCATAGATGGTTTGATGATAATTAGCAAGCATTTCTTCATTTAGTAAACCATTTCTTTCCAGTAGCTCGATTAATTCCTTCAACGCAGGTTTATAAATATCAACTTTATCTCGTTTATATAATAAGATAGAAAGAGAAAATAAATCATCTCTATTTGCCTCTTGTTCCACCTTAAAAATATAGGATAAAACTAGGTATTTCTTATATCGATCTTCAATAAATTTGCCTGCTTTTGCACCAATTGGGAAACAAGACTGTAGAATTTCTCGTTCATTCCCAATTGCAGTAACCGAAGGGTATGAACTGATTATTTCAGGATTACTTCCCACGAATCCCCCTAATTTTGCTAAAATTGCATACTCCGAAGCCATAATCAAAACCTTCTTTTTAATTTTAATCTCAATATAGGATCAAAAATTGATCTATCTTTTTTATTAAATCTAATTTAACCCTAATTGTATTTAGATCATAGGTAAAAGATTTTATTTAAAAATTGGATTTTTTTTTATCTTTTTTGTGCGAACATCACAAATTAATGTATACAAAAGTTCATATTTTGGTAAAAAAAATATGATAAGAAAAGAATTTGGTAATAAATTATTAATTCTTCAAAAGGTCATAGCTTTAAGGAATTTCGGCCAAAGTGTAATCTTATTAATAGTAGGCAAAGTTGAGAATAACTTCTCTCCCACCCATCGATCATTATCAGTGTTATATTTCTTTAAATCTTGGAGCATTATTACTTCATATACATATTTTCTAGCTGTTTTGTTATGTACTAACATTTCAGTATATGCATTCCAGATTGATTTTAAAGAGGATTGATTTCCATAAAAGAGATATTCGCAAGCGTTTCCATTTCTAAAATATCCATCTAGAAGTAATTCGGCTATTTCTTTATCATAAACTCTTAATTCTGCAGAGCTGAAATTGGAATTACTTTCAACTAAGGGTTTAACAACTTTAGAAGCCGTGTCTGCACTTACTAAACCGCATAACATACCTTCATAAAAAAAGGCGGTAACTAATCCCGCGGCTTCACCTAACACAATTACTCTATCAGCGGTCATTCTACTAATAGGGTGCTTTGAAATATCCCCAATGACCACATTATCAAAATTCCAGCTAATTCCTTTTATATACTGCTGTATTTTCTGATAATTATTTAAGATTCTTTCTAACTTGGATTTCAATTCCATTGGAGTCTCCTTATCACCCATAAATCCAGTAAAGATACGCCCTTTTCCTACATTGAAGAAAAATGGTCCATTCTTGCTTATATTAGGATTAAGATGGAACATATATTGGAAATTAAAATTTTCATTTAAGAGCTCTTCACTAGCATTTGATATAAGGTAAATTCCCATAAAAGAATCTGGTGCTTCAAATCCGAGAGATTTTTGCAATTCAAATCCGTAGGATCCGCTGGCTAAAACTAAGAGTTTGGTATGATATGAGTCTCCTTTACTGTTTACTAACTCAATGGAATCCGTATGTCTAATAATTTTTGATATTTTTTCATTAAATTTTGTTGTAGCCCCTTGATCAACAGCTTTATTGATTAATTTGTGCAGGAAAACGTCAGTGTGAGTGATTCTCCCAACTTGAGGGGATCCAAATTCATTTCCTGAGATCAACCCATCTGATTTCTCACTCTTATAATTGAGTGTAAGAAATTCTTTGGGAAATGCTTCTTTATCATTCCAAAATAGATCATCCACATAGGGTTTGTTATGCTGAGCAAATATGTTCACTCGTTCTGGTATTTGCTTACTATAATTTTTAGCGTCTATAAGTAAAACTTTTGCATATTTAGATGTTTTATACGCAAAAGATGTACCAGTAACTCCAGCTCCAATGACTGCTACATCATACATGATTAACACCTAAAATTAATTACCCTAAAAAAAGCTTATTTAATATTTAATAATCTTAATTGTCTGGAAAAAGAGTGGAGGATGAAAGTTGTTAAATTATATTTTGAATAGTTTTAACAATTTTATTGAGATTTATTTCTGCCATACCAAGCGGAACATTTGCTTGAAATAATATTACAATTAGTAGCGGATCTAACTTCCACGGGATTTCTATGATTTTGGAAAATACTTTTTGTTCATTCTCCAGAGTGTAAAAGGTCATATTAAATTCATTTGCAACCATATACCTAATTTCTAGTTCTTTAAGAGAGGAGAGGAGAATATCATGAGGTAATGAGGAGAAAATTACATTTCCATTAATTGAAAATAATGCTGCTCCAATGATTTCGTCTCCTAGCATTAGACTTTTTAGGTGTTCTATAATTTTTCTATAAAGAGGTTGACTATATTCCATCTCTTCTTGTCCAGCAATAATTGTATCAATCCTAAGATCAAATTCTTTATTATCAATTTCTTGGTAATCTTCGATTTCATTTAATTGTAAAAAATCCTCAAACTGTTCCATAATACTATCAATACGTGAATTAACAAATAGTAAACTTGTTGTAGAATCTGCTAAGATAGCAAAGATGTAATTTCTTTTCACTTTAAAGACAATTCTAAAACCACCCATTTCAAGAACTTCTGGGGTTTGTTTCATAATAACATTTTCAGAAAATGTAAAGATCGCTGAAAAAAAAGGTGTTATCAAGTTCGGCTCTATACTCTCAAAATCCTTTGTGATATTCCTACTATAAATACATGAGCCTGCTTTATTTAGTATAAACAATGAATGAATATTCATTATGAAACGCACTGAAGTGTATATATAGAAAAATTATATGGAATTCTTCATTTAAGTATTATTAATTATATTATAGATCTATAATATTTTAATCCTAAATATTAATTTATTGTCATATCAACTTTTCAATACAACTGTAATCAATTATCTTCTTAGACTTTTAAATCCTAGCTAATATTTTAGAGTTAAATATTTCTTTAATGACGATTTACAATATCTTTGTCTTTGTAAATCTTTCTTAGAAGAAAATAATAAATTATAAAGCCCAATTCCTTAATAATGTGTAAATTTCTCTAATATTTGTAATTAATTGCCTTATTATATCTCTTATTACAGACTAAGTTCTATATTTATAAAATATAATGATTCTTCTTAATCTTTGATTTTTTATATTCAAGACTTAGTTGTGTTCTTTTTTTCATAATAAAGATGTTTAAATATTATCCATTCCAATTTTTAATTAAGAAAAAGTTGTGTGAAAGTGTCAGCCCAACCACACAACTTAAAAAATTAAAAAATAAGGGAAAAATATGTCTGATAATGATTTAGAAAAAATACGAATAAAAAAAGCTGAAATGCTTGCTAAGGCTCAGAATATGCCTACTGATATTGTAAAAATTCATTCAGAAGCGGAATTCAATAAGTTATTGAAGGATTTTTCTGATAAATATATTATCATAGATTTCTGGGCAGTTTGGTGTGGTCCATGTATGATGTTTGCGCCTATTTTTGAACAATTACAAAAGGAAAACGGAAAAGAGTTTATTTTTGTCAAAGTAAATACCGATGAGCTTCCATCGATAGCCCAACGCTATAGAATTACGGGAATTCCAACAATACTCTTTATAAAAAATGAAAAGGAAGTACATAAAGTCGTAGGCGCTGCGGGATATGACTATATGAAACGAACTTTAGAAAAGTTACACGCTTTCACTTAAGTTTTTAATTTTTTATTTTTATAATAACAAATTATTTTAGGAGTTTGAGGCACTAAAATGGAAAGTATATCTAAACAATTAAAGAAAATGGCAGAGGAGAAAGAGGTTTTTAAGAGCGGAAATCTGTTCAAATGTATCTTAGGATTAAATGATATAGAATCGAAGGTATTTTCCTATTTAGTTAAAAATGATAATGTGAATACGATGGAACTTACCGATTTATTTGAAAAAGATCGGAGTGCAATTCAAAGAGCCTTAAAAAAATTGGGAAAACTTAACTTAATTGAAAGAAATGCTATGTCTCTCAAGGATTATAGTGAGAAAACAGGGGAAGAAGACACAAACAAGCGCGGGTATTTATATGTATATAGTTCTAAAGATTTAGTCGCCGTTAAGAAACAGTTTAGAGATCTACTTGATAAATGGTATGATTCTATGATACAATACATAGAAAATTTGGATGAGTTATTTGATTGTTACGAATCAGATGGTGAATTATGTTAATTTGAGCTTATCTATTTCTTTTTTGACTTGATCCCAAGTAATCATTCTTTTAAACAAGAGTCTATTATTTAATGTAACACCTCTAGAAATGCCAAACTTTTCAATAAGTCTTTTTTCAGTTGTAGAAATTACATTGATATCTATATTTTGATATAATTTTATTCCTTCTCGAATTTTTTTAACCATGTATGTTGACCAAGGACATTGATCATTACAAAATATATTTAAAGTTAATTCTTGGCTATTCAATTCATTATTCAAATTAACTGGAAGAAATTTTGGCGGAGAATTTCCCTTAAAATCAATAAAAAGCAACACTCGTTTCCCCTCTCGATCCGTTTCGATAAATCCATATTTTTTAAAAAAGTTCATGGGCATAAATTCAATAGATGTATCAAACCAGCTTTCACTATCATAAGAAAGTACAGAAGCAGATCCAAATTGACGAGCTCTCTCAATAAAGGTAGTAATTAAAGCTTTTGCAACACCCTTTCCCCAATAAGGAGGTAGTATCCACATACAATTGATAAATAACGAATCTTTTCCTACTATTGGCTCTAAAGCATGTTCAATTGGAATACATTCCAATAATCCCATAGGAACTTTGCCGTTAATTGCTAAATCTGAGTGTTTTATCTTTCCTGCCCATTTATAGTTAATAATTTCGTCTCTTGGATTCTCTAAAGCTACAAAAAGTTCCAGACCCTTATTCATCATTTCCGTTATCCATTCTATTCGTCTATCCATAGCTTTAGCCATGATACCTTTTCCTTCTTTCCCAACGCTAGGATCCAAACATAACGCAGGGATATAATTTAATTCATCCTGAGTTAATTTTTTAACTTCCAACAATTATCATCTCACAGGAGTCTAGTTTAATGTTTTTATAGAATAGAATTTAAATCTATAGTATGAGTGATAATTCTAAAAAGTTTCCAGTATTGTCCATTATCCTTTTTATTTTAATCATTACATTGATAAATTCGGTTCAGAATATGATATCTCCAAATTTGTTAACTATTTCAAGTTATTTTGGATTTGGTGGGGATACAGCTCCTTTAGGATTTTTAACTTTCAATTTTATGCTTTTTACTGGCATTACAATGCTTATTTTTGGATATTTAGCAGATAAAATTGTCAGAAAATGGATAGTCTTTATTGGATCACTAATATTTTCATTGTTCTCATCAATTGTAATACTAATCCCAGAAGGAATAGAGGGCTATAGGTTATTTTTCTTAATTACAATATTGACGGGTATCGGATATGGTGCTGTTATTCCAAGTATATTCTCATTAATGGGAGATCTAGTTTCAAAAGACGAACGAGCAAAGGGATTTTCGTTTTTTTCAATCGCATCGCTTTTTGGCACTGTTCTTGGGACGGGGATGGCATCTTTTATAGGAGAAGATTGGCGCTTTCCTTTTTTTATAGTGGGTCTTATTGGATTAATCGGGACCTTCTTTTTTCTTTTATTTAAAGAACCATCGAGATTAGGAATGGACCAATCTATTCTACTTCAAAAAGATGGAATCGAATATACATATCGCATCCGGATTTCAGATATAAAAACCATCTTTCAGAAAAAATCAAATATATGGTTAGTGGTTAATTTTGTAGATACGATTCCAACAGGTATAATTTTAACTTTACTTTTTGCGTATATGGAAGTATTTCACGGTATTAATGATGAAGATACATCTCTTTTTCTAGTAGTAATTATTTTAAGTATTGTGGTCGGAACTATTTTCTTTGGGTATATAGGAGATAATTGGTTTAAAAAGGGAAATAAAAAAGCAAGGGTTTTATTGGCATTATTTGGAAATATCGCTCCCATTCCTTTTTTATTTATTGGATTAATTATACCGTTTCAACCGCCAAACATATTCCCAGGGGTTTTGATATGGATAATTCTTTTTAGTATTGGTATGTTTACTAATGGGGCAGTTAGTGGTAATTGGTATGCTTCAGTTGCGGATTTAAATCTTCCAGAAAATCGAGGAACTGTCATAGCAGCAGCTAATTTTTTTGATATTATTGGCAGAGCATTAGGACCGCTAATAGGAACTATAATTGCAGACACATTTGGATTTCTTATGGGAATGATGACTTCAATTTTTGCTTGGTTACTTATCCCATTTTTTTGGATACCCATCTTAAGAAATGCTGTGAAAGAAATTGAGGGAACAGAGGAAATTTTTAACAAGAGAATAGTAAAACTTCAACAATAACCTCTATTTCCTTTTAAACAATTTTAAATTATTAATCCCTTTTACATTTCTCACATTCATAATACAAATCAATTCTTTGACCTTTGGGTTTAATTTTTAAACCAGATATGATCTGTTGCCAAACTTCTTTCACTTTTTCATTGTTATAATCAGTAATGTCCCCACATTTTGAGCAAACTAGGTTTATATGGACCTTAGTATTAGGATCATATCTTATATTTCCATCACTAAAATTTAGTTCTTGGATTAGTCCCAAATCTTTAAAGAGATGGAGTGTACTATAAACTGTACCTAAACTTATTGTTGGATAATCATTTATTAATGATTTGTAAATATTTTCAGTGGTAGGGTTATCTTTACGTTTTAATAGCGTTTCGTATTTTGCTAGGCGTTGAGTTGTTAGTTTTAATCCATGTTTTTTGAAAATTGAAGCTAATTCTTATTTACTAATACTAATTCCTACTTGAGAATTATTATCAAAAATAAATTAATACTTCATAAGAAAAGACCTTTAATAAGAAAAAAGTCTAAATTTTCAATATTACTACAAATTAAAGAAATTTGGGAAGATTTTTATGGAAAATAAAAAAATGAAGGAAAAAATCTTTACAGCGGCTAGAGGTACAACGAACTTAGATTGGTGGCCGAATCAGTTAAACTTGGATATACTCCACCAGCATTCCTCTAAGCCTAATCCGATGGGTGAGGATTTCAACTATGCTAAAGAGTTCAAGAGTCTCGATTTAAAGGCGGTTAAGAAAGACCTTAGTGAAATTATGACAAAGTCACAAAGTTGGTGGCCAGCGGATTTCGGTCATTATGGACCTTTATTCATCCGTATGGCATGGCACAGTGCCGGTACCTACCGTGTGGGTGATGGTCGTGGTGGAGGTGGCAGTGGAAATCAACGCTTTCCACCTCTTAGCAGCTGGCCTGATAATGTTAACCTCGACAAAGCACGTCGATTACTCTGGCCAATTAAACAGAAGTATGGTCGGAAGATTTCTTGGGCTGATTTAATGATTCTTGCGGGTAATGTCGCTTTGGAATCGATGGGCTTCAAGACTTTCGGTTTCGGTGGTGGGCGTAAAGATATCTGGGAACCGGAAAAGGATATATATTGGGGTTCCGAGAAAAAATGGTTAGACGACGAACGTTGGCACACAGACAAAAAAGATAAACCCGATCTCGAGAATCCGCTCGCAGCTGTGCAGATGGGACTGATTTATGTCAACCCAGAAGGTCCAAACGGTAATCCTGATCCCGTTTTGGCAGCAAAGGATATCCGCGAGTCATTCGCACGCATGGCAATGAATGATGAAGAGACCGTAGCACTCATCGCAGGTGGCCACTCGTTCGGAAAGACCCATGGTGCCGGTGACGCAAAGCATGTGGGGCCCGAACCCGAAGCGGCTGACATCGAAGATATGGGACTAGGTTGGAAGAGTAGCTATGGTACAGGTAAAGGTGCCGATACAATCAGTAGCGGTCTAGAAGTGATTTGGACCCAGACTCCAACCAAATGGAGTAACCTCTTCTTTAGGAACCTATTTGGTTTTGAATGGGAACTAACAAAGAGTCCTGCTGGTGCGCATCAGTGGATACCAAAAGGTGGTGCAGGTGCCGGTACCGTTCCGGATGCACATATACCAGATAAACGTCATGCACCATCCATGCTGACTACCGATCTCTCTCTTAAGTTTGATCCTGAATATGAAAAGATCTCACGGCGCTTCATGGAGAATCCGGATGAATTTGCGGATGCATTTGCCCGGGCGTGGTTCAAGCTAACACACCGTGATATGGGTCCACGCACTCGCTATCTAGGTCCGGAGGTTCCAGCTGAAGAACTCATATGGCAAGACCCCATCCCTGCTGTTAATCACAAACTGATTGATGCCCAAGACATCACCTACCTCAAGGGCAAGGTCCTGGCTTCCGGCCTGTCAGTGTCGGAACTGGTTTCAACCGCCTGGGCTTCGGCGTCCACCTTCCGCGGCTCCGATAAGCGCGGCGGCGCCAACGGGGCGCGCATTCGCCTGGCGCCGCAGAAAGATTGGGAAGTCAACCAGCCCGACCAACTGGCGAAAGTGCTCAAGACTCTGGAGGGTATTCAGAACGGGTTCAACAACGCGCATTCCGGCGGCAAGAAGATATCACTGGCTGATCTGATCGTTTTAGCCGGTTGTGCGGGTGTTGAACAAGCTGCGAAGAATGCTGGTTATACTGTCGTAGTTCCCTTCACGCCAGGACGTATGGATGCTTTGCAGGAGCAAACCGATGTGAATTCTTTTGCTGTACTCGAACCAATTGCCGACGGTTTCCGTAACTATCAGAAAGCAAAATATTCTGTTTTGGTCGAAGAATTATTGGTTGACAAAGCTCAATTACTGACGCTGACTGCTCCTGAGATGACTGTTCTCATAGGTGGTATGCGTGTTCTTAATGCTAACTTTGGAAAGATACAGCATGGCGTCTTCACCAAACGACCTGAGGCGCTTACTACAGACTTCTTCGTAAATCTGCTCGACATGAGCACAATCTGGAAGAAAAGTACGGAAGACGAAAACATTTTCGAAGGATATGATCGCGCAACTAGCAAACTCAAATGGACTGCGACCCGTGTTGACCTCATCTTTGGTTCGAACTCCCAACTCCGGGCCTTAGCTGAAGTCTACGCGTGTGAGGATTCCCATGAGAAATTCCTGCACGATTTTATCGCGGTATGGAATAAAGTCATGAACCTTGACCGATTCGACCTTACCTGATCTCCAACGGCACGGTTTTTTAAGCTAGATCATGTTTTTACTCAAATTTTATTTTAATATCTATTTTTTTTTATAGGATAGCAATTTCATCTCATTCTTTTTTTAAAAACAATAAATTGAAAAACTCTTAAATGTATTCTTATTTATAATAGAACGTGAAACTTATTTAGTAGATTATAATAATG
>RDOE01000134.1 GCA_011364975.1 Promethearchaeota archaeon
AATTTGATTAAGCAATTTAATTTATTAAATTCAATAATGTTTACTATTTTAAATTTCATTATTAAGTTGATAGACAATACCTATTTTGGGAATAATTACCTCTAAAGTTTCAGACCTTGAATGAACCAACTTAGATAATACATCATCGCTAACGGTATTATAGGCAAACATCCCAAAATGATGAACTAAGAGGGATTTTATCTTTAATCTAGAGCATAGATTTAAAACTTCATTTGCATGAAAATTACCCGCTATACCATGAGTAAGGCGATATTCGTCTCTACCATTAATTGGTAAAAGGGCAACATGAATATCATATTCTCCTAGGATTTGCTCAAGTTCTTTATAAGGGACACAATCTCCCGAATGATATACATTGAAATCATCAAAATGAAAGAGATACCCTAAAAAAAAATGCTTTCCATTACTGTCTAATTTTAAAGATTCATGAGCTGCAGGTATCGCAGAAATCGATATTAAATCATCTAAATTTATCCTTTGGTGAGCATTCATAGGAATTATTTTTTCATTACTGATACCTCTTGATATTGCCTCCTTTATCACTGCAGAAGGAACAAGGAATTTACACTCAGGATTATTTTGCACGATTGGACCAATTGTCTCAGGATCCATATGATCTGTATGAGCGTGAGTACTTAAAAAATACTCAAGGTGATATATCTGATTTGGCAGAATTGGAGGGTCCATTAATCGAATATGAGGAAATAATTGATTTCTATATTTTTTTGCCAAGAAATTGGATAAATAGGGATCAATTATAAGCATTTTTTTATTAAATTTAAATAGGAACCCTGCTTGTCCTAACCACATTAATTGACATTCATTAGGGTTTTTCTCTTTTTGTTTAATAAACTCTTCCACGTTAGATTCCTTTACGGCTTTAATTTCTAACACCTATAACTTTAATTTAATGAGAATATTTTGTACCGCAAGTTCCATAGCTCTATCTATACTCTCAGTGGTATAACCTCCAATATGGGGTGTACAAATTACATTTT
Organism: Promethearchaeota archaeon; assembly: GCA_011364975.1. Taxonomy (GTDB): domain Archaea; phylum Asgardarchaeota; class Lokiarchaeia; order Sigyniarchaeales; family SOKP01; genus SOKP01. Next base: position 1,020 of record RDOE01000134.1, read on the forward strand.
CATGGGATAATAATGCGCCTATTTTGGGGGGTTCCTCAATATAGACATCTGTAGCATAAGCTCTAACTTTTTCCGATTTTAATCCATTTAGTACAGAATTTTCATCTATGACAGTCGCTCGTGCAGTGTTGATTAAAATTACTCCATCTTTCATTTCACTTATCGCTTTATCATCAATGATAGGATTTTCGCCGGGAGGGCAATGCAAACTTATAAAATCACTTTTATTAAGGACTTCCTTTAAGGGTGCAAATTTAAACTTCGAAGAGGGATTAAATGATTTATCTTCATATATATCAAATCCAATTACTTCCATATTTAAGCCTAGAGCCATTTTAATCGTGCGTTTTCCAATATTACCGCAACCAATCACTCCTAAAGTCTTCCCTTCTAATTCATTTCCCATTTTTCTTTGCCATTGTCCTTGTTTCATTAAAGAATTTGATATCGGAATCGCTCTTGCAGAGTTCAATATCATTGAGATTGCAAGTTCAGCAACTCCTTGGGCATTAGCGCCTTCAGCAATCATAACATCAATCTTTAAACGCTTCGCAGCCTCAAGATCAATATTTTCGACTCCAACGCCATTTCGACTTATTATTTTCAATTTTTTAGCCGATTTTAAAACTCTTTCACCTATTGTCTCTATTCCTGCTAGATAAGCCACACATTCTGGGAGTATCTCTAACTGCTCTTCTTCAGTTGGTTGAATTCCTGGTTTAGCAAAAACGAGTTTTAATCCCGCTTTTTCTAATTTGGTAAGGGAAGGGTGACCATTTTTTGTGATTGAACGTGGTGTGACATAGACCTTTTCCATCTTAATCTCTCCATTAGCTTACGTTGATTTCCATTTAGGATTATTTATTATTGTAGGATGACCATTTTGTTCGATAACTAATTTTCTGAATCCTTTACTTTCAATTGTCTTGTAATCATGACCTGCATCTGCACGAAATGCAAAAAATGAAATGAGGGGTTCATCCTTCGAAATATTGATACTTCTATGAGCAAAGGCTGGAGGAACATAAACAGAAACCCCAGGAGTCATTTCTTGTAGTTCTGTATCCCCCTCTATATTCTCCATTAATAAGTAGCCTTTGCCTTTAATGCAGTAATAGATTTCTGCGGTGTTAATTTTTGCATGAAAATGTCCTTTCGTCATAAAATATTCATCTCCCACTTTTCCTGGATACAAGATAGTGGTACCATAGGCCAACTCTTCTGAATTTTCTGGCATTCCTAAGTCATAGAATTCATATACAACCCGATCTCCTAATGATAACATTTTATTCAATGTAACATTATCCAAATACATTCCTTCCATTTGAGAGAGCATTCTTTTAATTGGTTCTCTATCAGGAGATTGCCCATCCTTTAAATTGAATTTAATATTTTTAGATTGTTTATTTTTAATCTGGTCCATCATAATACCTCCTTTTTATCTTACTTCTCTTGCAATATGAGAAATATTATCAAACATAGAACCTGATGTCGGTATATTTATATGAAAAACTTCTGCAATTACTCGAGTCCAACCATGCAAGAAGTATGTCCATCCATCCTCAACATGAAGTTTCTTTTCTTTTTGTTGCTTTCTTGCTTGTTGTAAAAAATTTAACTCTCCTCTATAATTATAATCCCAAGCAAATCCACCTAATGGAAATTCAGCATCATCCGTGATTGGTGACCCCGCAATATCTTTCCCCAATCCTGTTCCATTAATAACTAAAGATCCTGATTTAAGCTGGTTCATAATAATATCATTATCTTCAGATTTGGGATGATGCAAATATTCTACTTCAATTCCAGGATTTATAATACGATGAACTTTTTTCATTTTTTCTAATCTTGGTTTACTACGATTCGAGATATAGATCTTTGCGGGATAATTTTTTTTCTTTAAGGTTTGCATTAAGTATGTAGTCAACGCTAATGAAGCACCGCCTGCACCAATAATAAAAATATTTCCTTTTGACTTTGCCCAATGATTTTTCGGTATAAAAGATTCGTAAGAAAGGCCACTTGTTATTGGATCCTTTGCATGAGCCCATAATTTACCTTTTCTTTTTGAGATACAGCTCAATTCTCCTAATAGTTTGGAATAAGGATCGATCTCATCAAAAAGATCATACGCTGCATCAAAAAGATCTATTTTATGGGAGGTAACCAAAGCTCCAAGTGAATTATTATCCTTCTTCATAAAATTCACTATTCTTCTATATAGATTTGGATCATCATGGATTTTACAATCAATTCCTATGAAAGGAGGGTTACCAATTCCTAAAAATTCAGCCCATTTTGGAAAAACTCTCATTATCGAAGACTTAGTTGTTGACGTGCCGATATAATAAAATGTAGGATTAGTCGCAGGTTCAAAGTTAAAATTACTCATAAATATATTTTAAAGTGATTCATTAACTTTTAATTTACTGATTATTTCTCACAAAGATGGAACCATTTAATTTAAATCTAGGAGCTTACACCATCTCTCAACTAGGATACGTCTATAACGATATTGAAAAGCAAGCAAAATTATTAGAATCGCTATTTAGAATACAAAAGTTTGGGTTCTATGAAAATCAATCACAAAATTATACATATCGAGGAAAAAGTACCAAATTTCACGTTAAAATAGGGTTAAGTCGCATTTTTAATTTTCAAATAGAACTCATTGAATTAATCGAAGGGAATTGCATCTACAAGGAATTTTTAGATTCTGACCGAGAAGGACTTCACCATTTTGGGATTTTCGTTGATGATATATCTTCGATTAGAGCAAAGATGTTGAAAGAAGGATATGAAATTGTTCATGAAGGGGGTACATCTCTCTATAATGTAGTATATTTTGATACAATAAAAGAATTAGGCATGTTTCTTGAATTTCAAGAAAGTGTTAAAAAGAGCAAGAATCTAAGAAGAACGTCTTAAAATTAATTATTACAGCTGTCTAAAACAAAGGTAATTTTATAAAGGTTTAAGACAATTGTTTAAAATATCTTTCAAAATTAATTGATGTGAAAAAACTTGAAAATAAATTTAGATCTTTTAAAAAAACTAGAACGATCAATTAATACAATTAATCCTGAAAAAGGTAAAGTTCCAATTAGAATACTCGGATTCGGAGAAATTAGTTTAGTGTTTGAACTATTAGAGGATCCCAATCATCTTGCATATAAACGGATCCCTATTTTTGATAATGAATTACAGGTAAAAAGACATATCTGGGCTTATAATAATTATAATGAAATCTTAGCTAATGCAGGATTATTACTGCCTGATTATGATATCGCATGGTTTAGAGACCATCGCAATAAAATACAATTTTATTGTGTGCAAGAACAAGTAGCGGCAGAATCAGTAGGAAATAAGATTATTCATGAAATTCCTATAGAGGAGATACATTTATTAGTTTTACTCATTTTAAGAGAAATGAAAAAGGTTTGGACTTATAGTAGAAAACATAAAAATATAGATGTAGGCTTAGATGGCCAGATTTCTAATTTTGCAGTAAAAGGTTATAATTCAAATAATTACCATATTACTCCTGAAACAAAATTAATATATTTAGATACTAGTACTCCTATGTTTAGAATAAAAGGAAAAGAGGCCATGGAAGCGGTGTTATTTTTAAAAAGTGCCCCTTCTTTCCTTAGATGGCTATTAAAAGCATTATTTCTGGAAGAAACTGTAGGTAGATATTATGATTGGAGGAAAGTTGCGATTGATCTTATTGCTAACTTTTTCAAAGAGCAAAGACCGGAATTAATTCCTAGTTTAATTAGACTCATTAATAAATTCTTCGCAGAAGAGGCGACTGAATTTCAAATAATGCCTATAACGGTTGAAGAAGTTCAAAAGTATTATGATAGTGATAAAAATATATGGGTAATTTTTCAAAGTGTTAGGCGATTTGATCGAACGCTAAAAACAAAAATCTTCAAAAAAACCTATGATTTTTATCTTCCTGAAAAGATTAAAAGGTAGAACATTAAAAATCTTAATAATTTACTAAAATATATGCGTTTTAAACCGAAAGTATATTTCACTTCAAATGTCTTTACTCCTCAAGAAATAGGATCTAATGAGAAAATAAATCCTAATATAAGAGAAAAAATAAAAAATCTATGGAATAACCTAGAAACCATTGCTAATGTAAAAGTTTTTGATGGAAGATTTCCAAACCAACAACAGTTAAATTATGAAATCCGGAGTTTTGACCCTAATATTGTTGGATGTCACATTAGCCATCCTATTTCTTACGAATTAGTAGAGGGCTCTAATATATTCGCAATTTCCACATCAACTGCTGGATATAATCACATCTCTCCGACGTTTTTTAATAATATTTTAATTACCCATACTCCGGGAGTATTACACGAAACTGTCGCAGATTATACCATCGCGCTCATTATGGCTAATCTTAGAAATTTAATTGATTTACACAATTATGTTTGGAGCGGTGAATGGAGAAAGGAAGATCAATGGGATTTAGATCAAAATTTGTGTTCTATATTCCCTTCTAAAACTCTTGGAATAGTCGGATTGGGTGAAATTGGCACAGAAATCGCCAAAAAACTCTCCCCATGGAATGTTAACATTTTATATTATGATATTAATAGGAAATTTGAGACAGAAAGCTTGTATCCTAATATTGCCTTTAGACCGAATTTAGCAGATATTTTTATAGAGGCAGATATAGTAAGTCTACATATCCCTTTAAACAAAAAAACGGAAAAGGTAGTAAATAAATCTCTTTTAAAATTAATGAAACCAAATTCTCTTTTAATCAATACTGCCCGAGGAAATGTGTTAGACTTAGATGATCTACTAAATTTGCTAGAAAAAAAACAAATCAAAATTAATTTTGCATTGGATGTGTTCCCACAAGAACCTATTAGTGATACTTACCTTAAGAGAATTAAACAATTAAAGCGTGATCAACCTGATATTAAAATTATCTTAATTCCTCACAATGCTTCAGCGGATGCAAATACCCGTGGAAATATGGTTTCCCTCTTTTTAGAGGATATTATTAAATTAATTGAATCCTCCTCATTTGATGATTTAAAGGAAATTAATATTATTCCAGAACAAAAAATCAATTTAAGGAAGAATGATTGGATTATAACCAACTATTGGAAAAAGAAAGAAATGGGACAATAGATATGATAAGAACTTTTTTAGCATTTGAATTGAAGGATGATGATACCATTAAAAATATCCAGAACTTTTTACACCGATTACAGCAAAATCAACCTAAATTAAAAGCAGTAGAACCGGAGAATCTTCATCTCACCGTTAAATTCCTAGGTAATATAGCTGAAGAAAAAGCTCCCGAAATCTACCAATTGATAAATTCTGAAGTAAATGAAAGATTGTTTAAATCTGAAAATTATAAATACCAATTGAAGGGTGTAGGGCAATTTAACAAATATTCTGTAATCTGGATTAAAATGATTGGAAATATTGAATTTCTACAAAATGTACAAGATGTTACAGAAAATTTATTATTTGATCACTTTAGGATTGAAAAAGAAAAGAGACAAGAGTTTACACCCCATTTAACAATTGCGAGATTAAAAAAAGATCGCATTAATTATAAAACCTTTGACGTATTGAAGAACCTGATTAACCAAAATAAACAATTGGATTTTGGCTCATTTAATATTAATCAGTTAAAATTTAAAAAGTCAGACTTGACTCCTAAAGGACCAATATATACAGACTTAGCATTTTAGATCACAATGACACCAATAAAGGCACTGATCTGGGATTTAGATGGGACACTCATTCATTTTAAAGTCAACACCATAAAAGCGCGACATAAAAGTATAAAGATTTTACGAAAATATGGAGTTCCTAAAGAAATACTAATTATTGATCAATCAATTCTCGAAAATTTTTCGATTGCTCGGAATTATTTTAATGAAATAAAACTTTCCTCTACTAAGGTTAATCAAATCCTAAATGAAGTTAATAATGTTGTAATTGCAGTTGAAAAAGAGGCAGCCGTTAAAGCAAGTTTAATTCCAGGAATCGATCAAGTATTAGAGTTCGCAAAATTAGAGAAATTAAAGCAAGCTATTTTTACATACAATACATATCAAAATGCGTTAATTTCAGTTAAAACGGCAAAAATTGATCATTATTTTGGTGTGATCGCTGGCAGAGATGATGTAAAAAACCTTAAACCTCATCCAGATCATTTAAAATATGTTTGTGATAAATTAGATGTAAATTTTAAGGAAATTCTTATAATTGGAGACACATCACGCGATATAGAGGCTGCACTAAATGTGGGTTGCCATTCTATTGCATTAGAAACTCATACTCCAGTTTTTATAAATAGAGATCTCTTTACTAAAGCTGATAAGATAATCAAACAAGAGGGAATTCCTTCAGAATTAATCAAAATCCTAAAGGAATTTTT
>RDOE01000135.1 GCA_011364975.1 Promethearchaeota archaeon
ATCATATATTAATAACATCGAAATTGCCCAGAATTCCATTATAAATGTAATATATATGGAAGAAATTAATATCTCTGCTCAAGCAACCGCTTTAATAGATAATATTCTTTTGACGGGAGGAAATTTTACATGGATAATCAACTCATATCAACAAAGTTTAGATGAATATTCAGGGTATTGGTATAATACGACCATTCAAATTAATCCATTAATTTACTCACCAGGATTAAATTTAATAAGGTTAAAATTTGAAATGGAGAAATATCAAACTGAACTATTTTACTTTCAATTATTAGTATATGAACAACCTGTAGATTTATCTGTATATATCAATTCCGAACCGATTTCAGAGAATGAGATCATCCAGTTAATGTATATGCAAAGTATCACTGTATCGGTTAGAGCTTTCGCTAATATCGAATTGGATTATATCAATGATGCACTAATAACATGGCATGGAGGAAGTCAAGATCAAGTCTTAACTCAATCAGGATCAGAATGGTATAATGCATCAATTCAAATAGTACCTTCTAATTATACACCGGGATTGAATAGTATCGCAATCGAATTTAATAAAGATGATTACCAAAATGAAATCTTTTACTTGCAATTACTTGTAGAGGAACAATCAATAAATTTGTCCTTATATTTGAATTCCAAGTCCATTTCAGAAGATCAATTAGTTGAAGTAATGTTTAAACAGAACATTACTATTTCTGCAAAAGCTTATGGCAAGATAGACTTAAATTATATAGATAATGCATTTATTTCGTGGAATAGTGAAAATTATTTTAAGAATTTCATTGAATATGGAGCAAATTGGTATAATTTATCATTTATTCTTACAGCTTTAAATTTTAGTTCAGGAATAAATACGGTTTCAATAAAATTCGAAAAACAGAACTATAGCACTACGTACTTTTCATTTCAACTATTGGTAAGAGAGCAATCAGTTAAACTTAATGCATCAATTAATAACCAATCTATACTTGAAAACGCATTAATTGAAGTTATGTTCAAAGATAATATAACTATTGCTGCTCAAGCGTATGCAACGGGAGAGGGATTATATCTTTCAGGTGGAAATATAACTCTAATAGGCGAATCCTTTACATTTAATCTTTATGAAGAGATTTCCAATCCCACATGGTTTTCAACTTCCATTATAATAGATGGGGCTTATTTCGATTTGGGAATCAATACAATATCTATAAGATTTAAACAGGAAAATTATACTGAAGCCTATTTTTCATTCCAATTTTTTATTACCGCAGAGACCGTTAATTTGTCTTTATATATTGATTCAGATGAAATTTCAGCAAACAGCTTAATTCAAGTTACATATTATGATGAATTTTCAATTTCTTTAAGAGCTCTAGCAAATGCTGAAGAAATTTTTATTGAGGGTGGTAGTGCGATTTTTGTAATTGGGAGTTATACTCAAGATTTCGTTGAGAATGCTAACTTTTGGTATAATACATCTATAATTTGCGACCCATTAAATTTTGATTTAGGTATTAATACAGTATATGTTAGATTCATTCATCCGAATTATACTTCTTCAACATTTTATTTCCAGATATTAGTCAATCAAATAGAAATGAGCGTGTTAACAATTGATTTTCAAGATTCTATTGAAGGCTATTCTGGAGATTCTTTGGTTGTCCGAATTAACTTAACAGAATCAATTTCCGCTAACATTATTGAGAACGCCACTATAAGTTATTCCTGGGAATTTGGATTAGGTAATTTTGACTATATTGGAAATGGAATTTATGAACTTAAGCTTTTTATACCTGAAAATATTCGCGGAAGCTTTAAAGTATCATTGATTATTTCAACCGACAATATATTATATAAAGTAAAACAAACTTCTTTTATTGTAATTGTATCTCCAAAAGAATTACCAAACTTAATACTTTGGTTCGTCTTAATAGGATTATCAGTATTAATAAGTGTTTTAGGCGGATTAAGCATAAGATCCTATGTATTAATACCGAGGAGAAGGAAAAAGGAGGCGAGTTTACTAAGCCGAACTCAAAAATTTAAAGATTTACAGAATATTCAAGCAATCGTTATAATGCATAGATACAGTGGAATTCCTCTTTTTGCTAAAAGCTATTCAATATTAGAAAAACAGAAAAAAGAACTTTTCTCTGGATTTATTCAAGCAATAACAACTATTGGAGAAGAGATAGTAGGAAAAAGATCAACTGATGGTACTTTAGCAGATATTGATGAGAGTGATAAATCAAGAACAATTTTAGAATTAGATTTTAAATACTTCTATTGCTTGATTTGCGATAGACAAGAATTACGCATCGTATTTGTTTTAAAGGATAAACCTTCTGATAGGGTGAAGAAACAGATTTCAGATTTATCATTGGGCTTGATGCTCCAACTCGGTCAAGAGATTGAAAAATGGGATGGCTCAATTGATCAGTTTGGTGAACTAATGCCTCCCATCATTTCTAATTACATAGAGCTATCTTATAAAGAACCATTCATATTAAATAGTCCTGCATTTATTGCGGACACCAGAAAAGAAATGGAATTTAATGCAATGGAAAAACGCGTTCTGAATGTAATATATTCTATGGTAAAGAGTAAAAAGGAATTCTATCTTGATCATGTTGTTGAGTCAGTTCACGAAGATAACAAAGATTTAGTAATCGACGCATTAGAATCTCTAATACAAAAAAGAATCCTTGTTCCTCAAATTAATTAACCGATACTTTTTTTTATTTTTTCTTTTTATCTTAAAGTAGATGGTATCATTAAATAAATTTAGATTTGAATGTGTTCATTGTGGTAACTGCTGTTGTGATCAAAATACAATTGTAAATACTACTTATTCTGATATCCTTAGAATTAAAAATGGATTAAGTACCACAATTAATGAAATGCTTGAAATTTTGAGTTTTTACATTTATGATGACACTCCTAGCTCAAAAAATCTATTAAAAATGGTAATTCACCCTATTCAGACTGAAAATGGATTAGCCTTTATTGGATTAAGAAAAAATAATTCTGGGAGTTGTATTTTCTATAATTATGAAAAAAGGCGGTGCGCAATATATACTATTCGTCCTTGTTTCTGCAGAACATTTCCTTTCTATTTTTATTTAGAAAATTCGATTGTTAATATAGGGTATACCAAAAAAGGATTAGAATACTGTCAAGGAATTTCAGATAATTATAAAATGATCGATAAGGAATATTGGACAGATCTTGGTAAAAAAGTACTAGATGATTTAATTCAAAATGATAAATTTATCAATCATTGGAATCAAGAAGTAAATAAACAGAAAATTAAACCTACTGCGAAAGGGATTATATCATCAATCTTTAAAATGGGTATTAATGATAAAAATATTATAAAATCAAATGAATAACAATAAAGTCCAGAAAAGCATTCTTAATTCAATTTTTAAGGCTAAGTTATTAGATTTCCAACTAAATCTATTATTTATGTTATCATTAAAGAAAAATAGATGATCTATAAGATAGTTATATTGACTTTTAAATATTTGATCTTCTAAGATCGTTAAATCTAACATACGAAGCGTCAAAAAAGTTCTAGCGATATTAGTAAGACAATTATTTATTGAACTAGTGGATTGGTAATAATTTTTTAAAATTTTGTAATATTTTTCACTTTCAAGATTAATTTCTAAACTTGGATCTATTAGTTTAATTGATGCAACATGATAAAACAAATCTCGATAAGGAGCGAATTTCTCAACCCTTTCAATGTTAAAACTTAGGAGTGGTTTAAGAAGATTGTCTTTTTTTTTAATTATTCCACCGCTTCTTTGTAATAATTTCAAACTCATTAATGTGTGAAAATTAAGATAGGAATTTTTAGGATTGAAATTGATTAATTCTTTCTCTAAATTCATTTCAATATCTAGAATATCAATTAATTCTGATTTGTTTATAATACCTAACTGGGAAAAAAGCGCTAATCCATACATAATACTAATTGGATTAGGAATGTGATATTTACCGGTACTAAAAATTTTTCCATTAATAAAGTCTTTAGTGATATACTCAATCAAATTAGTATTTAAAGGTAATTCTCGATTCATTATTTTAAAGATACTTATTAGGTAAAATATCTCTTCCAAGTCAAAATTCTTATAATTTTCATTAACTATGTTATTTAAGTTCTCAAAGTTGACATGAAACCTATTAGTAATGTCATAACGTAATTTCGGAAAGTTTTCAAAATGATCTAACAAAAAAAATTCTTTTTGTTCATAAATTTCAGATTTACTTGGAGTATCAAAACTTAATTTATTTTCATTTTTTGGGGGAAAAACTTCTTGTAATTGAAGTACCCCCAAATTATCTTCCTTTGCCAATTGAAGTTTTCTTAGGATATCCGTCTCTGTTAATGTTTCCTTTTCTTTAACAAATCTAACATTTCTCTCTTTAAATGCTAAATTTAAAGTGTCAAAATATACTTCAAATTGATTGATTAAGGCTTTTATATTATCTATATTCCCTCGTATAAATTGATAATTGTTATCCTTAAAATTCTGAAGCCGTTTGAAAAAACCCTGAGGGATTAAATCGAATAAGTCTAAATTTTCTAATTTCTTTCTATCAATATCTGAAATAAATTCTATCAATATAATTAGTAGATAATTATTAATATAGCCCTTTAAATATAAGTTAAAGAAATCTAAATAAGTATTATAATTCTTTAGATTCTTATAGTAGATGTATTCATATATTTCATTAGGTGCTTTTAAGATTTGAGAAGATAATCCGATGGTATTCAATCCTGAATTTGAAGTATTAATCATTGAAAAGAGGACGGATTTTGTTCGCTCTTTTGCATCCTTGTTAATATTGGAGTTTATTTTTACTCCTTTTGAAGTAATTAAATCAATAAAATATGAGTGACATTTACTAAAGTATTGTAATATCTCGTTTTTATTTTCTTGGATGAATTTTTCAATCAGATCGACTAAAGGATTCATATTCAGTGCTCTGAGGATAATATAATAAGAAAGAATATACTTGTATTGTTTTATAACTTGGTTTGTTACTTTTTATTTTTTTAGAAAACATAAAATTGTAATAAATTTGAGTATAAAATCATTATTTGATATATGCGTGATGATTATTACAACTATTTAGCTGAAGATTTTCATCTTAAGAGGAAAAATCCGTGGAAAGCGTTGAACGTTTTTTTAATAAAGATTAGGACTAAATTTGATATCTTTAATGGATATATTGTAGATATTGGCTGTGGAAATGGAAGAAACATTCCCTTATTAAAAACAGAAGATAATAAAATAATTGGAATTGATAACTCATTAGAATTAATAAAAATTGCAATGAAACTATCACAATCAAATTCATACCTGAAAGAAAAACAAAACAAGGCAATTCAGTTTATTCTAAGTGATTTTTTATATCTCCCATTAAGAAAAAATAGAATTGAAACAATTGCTTCAATTGCATCACTACATCATGTAAGGAGCAAATCGAACAGGAAAAAAGCTGTTTTAGAGATGTGTCAAATTTTAAAAGAAGGTGGCTATTTAATACTTTCTATATGGAGGAGGTATCAAAAAAAATACAAACTATACTTTTTAAAGGATTATATAAGAAAGAACGTCTCACTATCTTATAATAGAAAACAGAAAGCCTTAGGCTTACAAGATTTTGGAGATAAACTTGTTCCTTGGACCGTTGCAAAAGATAATCTAACTTATAACCGATTTTATCATTTTTTCTCCAAGTTCGAGATAAAAAGATTACTCTCTTGCTTTAAATTAAAAATTATAGAAAAATTAGGAGGTCCAAATAAGAAGGATAATTTCTTTATTTTAGCTAGGAAATAATCGTGAATCTTAAGTAGGTTATTTAAATTATTCATGACATAATATAGTACTAAAGGATTTTAGAATATACGGCTTAAAATTCTCATAAAATTTATCTATAATTGTTACGTGAATGTTTATTACTCGTTCTGTAATATCACAATAAAAAATACAATGCATACACTTTTCACGATAATATCTTTTTTTCATCATCTTTGTACGAGATCCTTCCCATGAAGTAAATTCATGGCTATTTAACCATGAATCCTCTTTTGAAGTGACAACTACTCCAATAGAATTATAAATATCAATGGAAATTTGAACTTCCTTAGCATGATAAATAGAAAATCTGTCTTTTTTTTCCCAATGGATTTCCATTTTAGCATTAGAGCCATAAATTTCATCATATTCATTTTCAGAATGAAGAATAATATTTCCTTCGGCTTGATCTCCTTCACATTTTACTTCATTAAACCAAATTGGCATTTTATTTACTACAATCTTACACTCTGGTTTTTCGTAGGAATAATAGTTGTACTGCATATTTTTTCTAACTTTTCTGATGTATAAAATTGGGAAATAACATTAGTATAGGAGTTCAAGAAAGAAATTAATATTTATTTTAGTATTTCTTTTGCTTCTTCAATCCACTTTTTAATTCGTTCCACAGATACACCTTTAATCAAGGTTCCTAATTCGTCAGGATCTTCTTTAATAAGCTGTTCAAGATTGTCAACACCTAACTCTTTAAATTTTGACACAGTAGTGGGACCTAATCCTGAAAGTGAACTCAATGGTAATCCTTCTACTTTGGATTCTTCCTTTTTAGAAACTTCTTTTTTGAGTTTTACTTTCTCTTTTTTCTCTTTCGAAATTAACTCCTCTTTTTCAATTTTTGAGGGTTTAGCTTTTGGTTTTTCCTCTTTTGCGACGAAGGGGGTTCTCGTTTTCTGCTTAAATGTAAAAGGTTCTCTTTTTTTGACTTTTTTACTTAAAGGTTTCACTTTTTTTAAAAGATCTACATTCGTTGCATGGCTTGATCTTCGCATATAATCTATTTTAAGATTATTTTCATGCAATAGTTCTATGGATTTACCCGCCTCTTTTATTTCTAAAAGTGAAAACCCCGTGCCAATGCGTTTATGGCCATCTTTGGAGGGTGAAATAACCAATGCTTCAGGTTTTTTATTAGTTTCCATAGCAATTTCTCCAGTAATTTACTAATTAACTACTTTTAGATAAATTTAGAAAGTTTTTATTTTTTTCTATTTACAATTTAGATTTATTATAAAAATATTCCAATATTTTTCAAAAAAGAGCTTTACTTCTCCAAATTGATACTAAGAGTTAATAGTTGATTATATCTAATTGTTCCAATTTTCTTAGTATTTCATTTACTTTATTTCTCGTTTTTTTAGATAATCTGGCAATCTTTAGAGGTGAATTCTCTCCAGAGCACTTAAGAGCG
>RDOE01000136.1 GCA_011364975.1 Promethearchaeota archaeon
CTTACTTTTTCAAATATCTTATTTAAAGTAGTTTTACCGTTTAAGAATTCATCAGCTATACTTCTGGCCAATTTATCTATTTCTGCTTTACTAACCATATTACTCATCTATTTTTATTATTATAATAAACCATATACTTGCCTTGGTCCAAGATATTGTGGAAATTTATCAATCAATTCAGAACGTATTAAAAAGCAAAAATGACATTCATCAACATATTCTCCTTGAGATAATACCTTAAATTTCCTTGATAACTCAGCGGGACCCCCTTTAATTAAAGGATTACATATTGGATGTTCACTTACTTCGTATTTATTTATTAAATCCGACAAGGGGGTTTTCCATGCATTTCCAATGCTTAAACCCTGGCAGATTTGTACATTTCCAAAAGGATCAATATGCACTCTGCCTAAATTTTCTAAATCCTCATAGGGGCATTTGATTAAGCTTTCCCAAGAACGTTTTGGCAACCCTTGAGTTAATTTTTCTATTGCTCTTCCCTTAAACATTGCTCCACCTCCAACAACAGGAAAACCCTTCTCTTGTTCCTTTTCTAATGTTCCTTGAATTTCTGGTTTTTCTATACAAATAGTCGACATTGATAGATTAAGATTTTTAGCCGCCTTTATAGCATTTTTTGCTAAATTGCTTGCATCATTTCCGTAATGAAAAGAATCATCACTAATACTCAAATCATCCATCCCTATTGCAATAAATGGCTTAAGCCATAATTCCGCATCCTCTACAGTTGTTGCCCAGTAAGAATTAGTTACTATTCCTAATTTGAATCCTTTTTCTTTCACTAACCTTGCGCCTTCAACCATTATGGGATAAAACAGAAATGGTTCTCCTCCTTCGAAAAAGATACATTCAATTGAGGATATCTTTTCGGCTTCATCTAGAACATTACTAATCTGTTTTAAGCTAAAAGTCCCTGTAGAATGAGGACTACAATATAAGAAACAATGGTCGCATTCATAATTACATACATAAGTAAGAAGAAAATGAATTCCACGTAACATAATTTATCAATTTAGAATTAATTCATAAAAAAATAAAAAAACTTGCAATAATATTGGGACAGATATTTTACAAAGAATATCGATTCTTAAAATTCATTAATCTTACTTCATTATTTGAAAACGATGCCATTAGGGGAAGAATTTGTTATACTTGCATTAATATTAGGAGTTGGGATAGGGATCATATCCTCAATTGTTGGAATTGGAGGCGGTATATTATTCATACCGGCATCTATTTTTATTTTTGGCTTCACTCAAAAACAAGCAATTGTTATATCCCTTTTTTCTATGACTGGTTTAAATATTAGCGCTTCAATTCGATATATTAAAATGAAGTTAGTAAATTATCGACTTGCGATTTTATATAATTTATGGGATTTCCCAGGTGTCTTTGTTGGAGCTTGGATCACAACTATAATTACCGGAAATATATTATCAGGAATTTGTGGAGCAATAATTGTAGGTTTAGGTATATTATTACTTCGCAGGAGAAATAATCACGGTTATAAAAAAAGTGATACCACTACTTTAGAAATTGAAAATAAATCTCAGAGTACACTTGAAACAAAAAAATCGAAAAAATTTGGTGTTAACAATCCAGTAATTGCATCTTTTAGTTCATTTGCAGGAGGATTTATTTCTGGGTTAGGTGGGGTGGGGGGAGGAACAGCAGATACTACCACTATGGTGCTACTGGGGGTAAATCCTAAAGTAGCTGCTGCAACCTCTGAATTTGCTATGGTTTTTACCTCTGTAATTGGTGTAATTGCTCACACCCTTTTTGGGACATACAGCGGATCTTTCCTTTGGCCATTAATTATGACTTTAGGAGCTATCATTGGGGCTCAAATAGGTCCATATTTAAGTAATAAAGTCAAAAGTAAGATTATTCGAAAAATATTAGCAGTTTTTGCTTTCTATACAGGAATATTATTAATACTTTTAATGTTTAATATTGGTTGGATTTAATAAAAAGTTTAAAATTAAGAGTATCATAATATTATAATCTCACTATAATACCGCAATAGGGGCATATTGTTAAAGTTAATTCTAATGATTCTCCACAATTTGGACACTTTTTTCTATCTGAATCCTCCATAATTTCTATCTTTATATTTTTTTCTGATGGATTTGAGATTTCAGCGCTCTGAAGAGTATTCATTAAATATTTAAATAATCCTTCAAACCAAGAATTCCTCAACTTTTCAATTCTTAAAATATTTCGGGATAAAGGAGAAGCATCAATTCTGATTAAAGTAGTTACTTTATCTAATTCATATAGACTAATCCTTATTTTTTTTTTCCAATTAGGATCATGACCAGTATTAGTCATCATAGTTCCCTGTTTTGCCTCAATAAAATTAGGAGATTTAGCATTTCTAATTTTTGACTTATATTGAGCGTTTAACCACTGAAAACTTAAGTTATATACAGTATTGATATTTAATTTAAACTTCTGTTCGTAGGTTACATTTATTCTCATTATCAACAAAAAAATGTGTGAAGTATAAACATTATAAGTCTGCAATATTATATATTTAACCCATTTGTCCCACTAGATAGAAATAAGGATTTCTGATGGGTTAGTAGTTTTATTTATCCCAAAGATTGTTTCCCTACTCTATATTAAGTAGTGATTGAAAATTTATAGAATTAAAGCCATTTAACTTTTCTAAAGTATATCCAGATTAAGAATGAGATTGCGATTGAAATGATTAGTATTAGGAAAAAACTTGCAGTATCTCCAGGAATATTTCCTCCGGGTAAAAAAACATTCATTCCATAATAAGATGCAATCATAGTAGGTATCATTAATATTAGTGAAATGGATCCTACAACTTTCATAACCATACTTAAATTATTATTAATAACTGAAGCGTATGCATCGAGTGTATTTGTTAACAAATCCCTATAGATTGAGGAATAGCTATAAACTTGTTCAATATCCGTTATAATGTCATCAATATTTTCCAATAGATACGCATTTTCATCAAAAACCGCTTTATTTTTATGATAAAATGCTCTTATCGCATTCAAGTTACTTAATGCGGCTGTATTAAAGAAGATTACATATGAATTTAACTGAAATGGCTTTTGAATTGCTCCAACATTTTGAGTTTTTAAAATTTGATCTTGCAGTTCTTTAATGTGGTCCGCAATTATTTGAGACATTTTATCAAACTGTGTTATTAAAATATGCAGAATTCCTAGAATTAAAAACCAATTATTTTCTATCTTACGACGGTTTAAGGTTTCAATTATAGTGTCAAAATTAAGAGAAAGTGAGTTTCGGATTGTAGTTATTCTTCCGTTCTTTGTTATAAATAAACCTAATGATGTTGTAGGAGGGCGATTCAAGAATAGTTCATAATCTTGTATAATTCTTATAAGTAAAAAGTTGTTATGTAATAATACATCATAGTTAAAGCGTGGTCGTTCAGTTTCATCGAGACAATCCTTTAGATCATCAAGATTTATATTAAAGTTTGTTGAAATTTCACTTAATTCACTTTCTGAGGGTTGTATTGCATCACACCATACAATTTTATCAAAACTTAATTTTGGGATTGGGATAATTTGATTACTTTCGAGAGAGTAATACTTTATCATATGATCCGTAAGTTAAGCTGGGAATAAATCTTTTTGAATTTACTAGATATATAAAAAGTTGTATTATACACAAAAATTTGATTAAAATTGCGTTATATATGAAGAACTTATAGTTCATATTAATTTTAGAATAATGTGGATTTAAGGAAGAATAAGCTTAACAGAGAATCTTTTAATATTCATATTTTAGTTGTTCTATCTCACTGATAAACAAATCTGCTATTATTAACCATTTCTCTTTTGTGTCGTAATCAACATTACTCTTCTTACTAAGCTTTTTACCTAATTCTAAATTTTCAATTGCTAATTTAAATTTTCCAATTTCCTTATAACAAATACCAAGTTTTAAGTAAGTTTGGAAAATAAACCATTTATCACTGCTCATTTCAAGAGCTTTATGAAATTCTTCTATCGCTTTTTGGTACTCTTGAAAGGACATTAAAATTTCACCATAATTATCATGATATGTTCCATTATCCGGCAACTCTTTTATAAGATTTTCCATTATATTTAAGGCCCCATTTTTATCATTAAGATATTGTAGCCAATAAGCCTTATAGCTGAAGAGATCCTTATCATTTGGAAATTTTTCAATTAATTTTTCAACGATACTTAATCCCCCTTTTAAATTCCTCATCTCCTTTAAAACATATGCCCTTTTTAATTCAATCTTCTTTTCCTCATTTGGGAATTTCAAATAGATTTCATCAAAAAAATTAAGCAACTCATCATACTTGTTAAAGTAAAGCATTATCCTCTCTTTGGAGTAATATAAATCTTTGTTTTCAGAATCGGCTTTTATTGCTTCTTCAATATCACTAATAAGCTTTTCAAAATTTTCTGTCATTTGGCCCTTTTCTTCCGCCTTACTATATTTCAATACTTCCTGCCAAATTAATCCTTCGAGTTTATCAAACACGCTAATAATTCTCTTTTCTCGCTCTATTTTGTAAGCTAAATATTGTATATATTCCGGTAAGAACTCTTTTAATGATTCTTTTAGTTCAAATACAAATAAATTACCACATATGTCATTTAAAATCGCGTCTATTGTGGATTCTAAAGTTAATGATATTTTCTCATCAGGCATCTCTTCAAATAATTTATTTAAATATGTTAATTTAGTGATATGTTCTTCCGTTACCGCATTGAGCATTTTCTCAATCTTTTCGTTGAGTTGAAAATAATAAATCCAATTATCTTCTACTTTTAGTTTGAAAAATTTTACTGGATAAATTTGTTCCTCAACAATCTGGACCACATAAAATTCAAGTGAAATTTTTTTAATTTTGTATTTGTCAGAAAATTCTTCAAATGAAATATGTTTTGGATATTCACTCGGATGATTAATTGAAAGGAATAACATTATTTTATAAAAATCTTCTTCTGATGTTTGGGTTTTCTTAACTTCCTCATAGGGTAGCTTTAATACATTATTAAGAAACCTAAATCTTACCTCATTATCTTTAACTTGAAACTTTTTAAAAAATTGAATAGTCCTTTTAGTAATCTCTTCAATGCGTTTGCTTTCTTCTTCTAAAATTGATTGTTTATCTAAATCATAGGTTTTTAACATATTAGAATATGCTTGTTTGCCTTTTTGTGTAATTTTATATTTCTTTTCCTCTTTTAAGATGAAATGATCCTCCTCTATGAGAGCGTTTAAATTCTTAGATAAAGAGGATTGATTTATTCTTAAGGGATCCTCTAGAAAGTCTGACCATTTACAGAATCTATTGTTATAGACCATCCATAGTAGCCAATCTTTATAATTTCTCCTTCTTAATATGGCTTCGGGAGGATAACTTAAGCTTCTTTTTGTTTTAGATTGTGTTATATCATAAAATCGTTCTTTACCTTTACTAGTGATGCTATACTTGTTAAAATCAAGTTTTTCAATTAATCCTGCTTTAATCAATTTTTTTAAATACAACGATAACGTTGATCGTTTAACATAACCTTCTACTTGTAAATCAGACCATGAACATTCATTATTGTTATTTAACATCCAAAGAATTATTAATTCATAATTTTTTCCAAATCTCTGGGTCAATATTTCATGAGGCGGAAAATTAACTTTATCAGAAGAATTCATAATTGGATATTAAAGATTTTTTTTTAATTATTTAATAGATAACAGTTTATTTATAATTTGATGAACGAACTAAAATTGGAATATTTCTATTTCTGATATATTCCCTTGACATTAAACACGCTATCAGATATCTTAAACCCTAAAAAACAAACTTTTATATTTTTAAAAAACAAATCTTGCATTAGCTAGAGGATAATGCCATGAGTGAAACTAATCGAAAATTTCTTTTTAAAATTACGATTATTGGGGATGGACAAGTTGGAAAGACTTCTCTGATTAAAAAATTCACAAAAGGTTCATTCAGAAAAGATTATATTAAAACAATTGGAGCACAATTTTCGATACATAAGGATGAAATTGATGGAGATATAATTCAATTATTATTATGGGATATCGCAGGACAAGATGATTTTAATTTTTTAAGAGCCTCTTTCTTTAAAAATAGTAATGCATCAATAATAGTATATAGTTTAGAACCTAACAAATTAGGGGAAGAAAGTTTTTCTCACATCCAAGATTGGGATAAGGATATAAAAAAATATTGTGGTGATATACCACGAGTCATTTTTGCTAACAAAGTTGATCTGATTAAAGAAGAAGAAATACCTCATGACGTTTTAAAACAATTGGTTGAAAAGAACAAATATTTAGCGTACTACATCACATCTGCGAAGACTGGTCAAGGTGTAATTGAAGCTTTTAACACTTTAGTACGCACTCTTTATGAAAAATATACAACTTTATCGCAAGAAGTTGAATAATTAAATTAACAATATAGACAGTTTATTGTTTTTTGGGAGAGCTTTTTGAATAGTATAATTTAATTAAAATCCAAGAATCCAATTTAAGTTTAACTCAAGAAACTATAAATGTAATTTTATCTATTTTATTATTTAGGAATAAAACTAATTAGAGCGCGGGCGAACGATGTTAGCTCATATTCTGGGAGGAGGGCAGTTTTATTCCTAAAAATTTGTACATAATGTAAACCATAGATTACATATTAAATTAAAAATCAAAAATATATGAGGTGGAAAATCTTGACAGAGAGTAAGAAAATAATTACTATTATTATAGAAGACGAGCTCGTGGATTCTTTTATGGATTATGTAGAAGAGATGAAAAAGATAAATAAAGCGCGTATACCGATAACCATTAAAAAAACGATTTCTGATCCCATAGAAAAGAAACGAGCTCTTAAAAGATGGAACCGATCATTTGGTTATTATTATTCCAATCCAAATCGGTTTAACTTCGGTTTGACAGATTTATAATTAATTATAAAAAATAAAAGAATAAAAATAAGGAGGTGAAAAACCATGGAACAGGTCCTTGTAAAAAATAAATTACCCCAATTAGATTACGAATTGGCCGAAGCATTACTTTTAGAGCAACTCCAAAAAAGTGAAGAACCCTATGAATTAAATTTGTCTCAAAAAGAACAAAAACCACTCAAAAAAGCCTTATTCAAATTGTATAATAAAGGCAAACACAATGCAAAATACTTAGAAGAATTGGTTTCAGTTGAAAAGGCTAAACAGCGAGTATTTTCTCGAAATTATGGAGTTT